>JADFKX010000012.1 GCA_022564695.1 Chloroflexota bacterium
CGGGCGATATCGGTGGTGGTCATCGCGGCGCCTCGGGGCGAGGCCGGAACCGGGCGGCGGGCTCGGCCTCGCGGTAGTCGATATCGGCGAGGGCAGCGACCCCGGTCTGCACGAAGGGCAGGGTGAGGGCCAGGGCGGCGATACGCTCCTGGGTCAGCGGTACGCCGGCGAGGGTGGCGAGCCGGCGGATGGTTTCTCGTGCGTCATCCTGCATGTTTACTCCACGTCCTGCATGGTTACTAGCTATGTAGAGACGCTTTGGTTAGGGACAATGCAACAACGGGCGATAACTGTCAATAGCGGGGCGTTAAGGGATTACTGGTTAGTTGTATAAGCCTATTGACAAAATACCTGGCCAGCGGTACGTTTCAGGGCGGTCATCGTTACAGAGAGAGTAGGCTTAGGAGGTCCCGATGGACAAGTTGATGGAACGATTCGGTGCCCTGAGCATCGGAGAGAAGGTCATCATCATCGCGGGGGCGATCCTGTTCATAGACGGGTTCTTACCCTGGTATAGCATCGACTTCGGGCCTCTCGGGAGCTTCACTCGCAGCGGATGGCAGTCGCCCGGGGCGATCTGGTCTATGCTCGCCATTGTCATCGGCCTGGCGATGGCAGCCGTGGTCGTCCTGAAGGGTCTGACAGAGGTGGAAATTCCGGACAACGTGGGCGGCCAGAGCTGGCCCAAGATCCTCCTCGGCGGCGGCGTGGCTGCTCTGGTGTTGGTGTTGATCAAGCTGCTGAATGAGTCCAGCTTCTTGGGGTTTGGCTTCTACCTGGGCATTATCGCAGCGGCCGCCCTGGCTGTTGGCGGGTTCTTGATGTTCAGGGAGGAGCAGGCAGCCGGGCTGTCCGGCTCACCGCCCGGCCCACCCCCGAGCCCGCCGTCTGATCCGCCACCCAGTCCGCCGTCCGGCCCGGAGTAGGGCGCGGCGCCAGCAGGCTCTTGCTGAGGCTGGAACCTAGCCTGTAGCCAGCTCCTCTTCCGTCGTTTGCCCGTCCAGGATCTTGAAGGCCCGCACCACGGGCTTGTCCGGTTGCATGAGCGAGACGAGGACGTAGAACGTCTCCGGCCAGAACGCCAGCCGTATGTCTGTGCCTGAGGGGTGAGCCTCGCTGGCGGTGTGTGAGTGGTAGATGACCAGGAACTCCCATCCGTTCTGTTCGCACTCACGGTGTATGCGGAACAGGTCCTGTGGGTCCACGCTGTACCGGTAAGGGCTGGCCTCAGCATTCTTGGCACGGAACAGCTTGACGGCGCGCCCATCCTGCCCGGCGATGATGCCACAGCACTCGTTGGGGGCGTCCTCGCGGGCGTGTGCGACCATCTCATCGATGAGCTCCTGGGGCAGGGTCAGCATGCGGCTATCTGGTCTGTCAACTGCTTCCTTACCACCATATCTTCCCTTCCACCTCCTCCGGCGCGAGCTGTTCGTGCTCCTTCGTCCACAGAGCGGTGGAGAGGTACTTCCAGCCGCCGTCCGCCAGGAGGGCGACGATGTCGCCGCCGTCCATCCCTGAGGCGACACGCTGGGCGGTGCGCATGACGGCGCCGGACGATATGCCCGCGAAGATCCCTTCGTTCTCCATCAGCTCCTTAACCGCCGCGAAGGATGAGCGTGAGTCCACGACGATGCGGCCATCCAGGACTGACTCGTCTAGGATGGGTGGGATGAACCCCTCCTCCAGGCTGCGCAGCCCCTGCACCAGGTCGCCCGGATGGGGGACAGCGGCCACGATCTTAACGTCCGGGTTGTTCTCCTTCAGGCGACGGCCGACGCCGGTGAGGGTGCCGCCGGTGCCCAGGCCGGACACGAAGGCGCTCACCTGGGGGAGATCGCGCAGGATCTCGACGGCCGTAGTCTCGTAGTGGGCGCGGGGGTTGGCCTCGTTGCCGTACTGGTAGGGCATGTAGTAGCGGCCTGGCTCTTCGGCGACCATGCGCTGGGCCTTGAATATGGCGTCGTTGGTGCTGCGGGCCCCTTCGGCGTACACAACGTCGGCGCCAAACGCCCGCAGCAGCTGCTCTCGCTCCGGCGTGACGATGTCCGGCAGCACGCAGAGGAGGCGATAGCCCTTAACGCGCGCCACCATCGCCAGGCTGATGCCGGTGTTGCCGCTGGTAGGCTCCAGGATCGTCTTGTCCGGCGTCAGCTCGCCGCTCTCTTCGGCGGCGTTGATCATGTAGAGGGCGATGCGGTCCTTGAGGGAGCCGGTGGGGTTCTGCCCCTCCAGCTTGGCGTAGATGTTGACGCCGGCCTTGGGGCTGGAGCGCCCCAGCCGTACGAGGGGTGTATCGCCGATGGCGTCTAGGATAGTTTGGGAAAGCATGGTTATGGTGCGGCCGGCGGAAGCAGTGAAGCGAGAAATGTGCGCAGCCGCACAAGTCAGTATACCGGATTGGGGGTAGGTGGTCACCGGATCGGTCTCGGCTTCGGAGTCCCCCTTGAGTCCGATTCGCGATATAATGCGCTCCGCTTGCTAGGCTCGGAGCGAACGATGATCGAGACGACACGCCCACAACCAATGACGATCGGCGGACGTGAGTTCGTGTGGGGCAGCCGTACGTACGTGATGGGCATCGTGAACGTCACGCCGGACTCCTTCTCCGGCGACGGGGTGGCCTACGACGTGGCGGCGGCGGTGGACCAGGCCGTCGGCATGAGCCGTGATGGCGCCGACATCATCGACGTGGGCGGCGAGTCTACCCGCCCGGGGTTCGAGCCGATATCGGTTGAGGAGGAGATACGGCGCACGGTCCCGGTCATCGAGAAGCTGGTGCGGGAGGTGGACATCCCGCTGAGCATCGATACCTACAAGGCGGAGGTCGCCCGCGCGGCGCTGGCGGCGGGCGCGCACCTGGTGAACGATGTCCACGGCTTTCGGCGCGAGCCGGAGACGGCGGCGGCGGCGGCGGAGTTCGGGGCGCCCGCGGTGGCGATGCACAACCAGCGTGAGCGCGAATTCCACGATGTTATCGGGGACGTCACCGCCGGCCTGGTGGAGAGCCTGCGCATCGCCCGCGAGCGGGGGTTGCCGGACGATCGGGTGATCGTCGACCCCGGCTTCAACTTCGGTTGGACGGAGGAGCAGGCGCTGGAGATGCTGCGGCGCTTGGGCGAGCTTCGCGCCCTGGGGCGGCCGCTACTGGTGGGGACCTCCCGGAAGTCCACCATCGGCGCCGTCCTGGGCCTGCCGGTGGAGGAGCGGCTGGAGGGGACGGCGGCCACGGTGGCGCTCGCCATCGCCAACGGTGCGGATATCGTCCGTGTCCACGACGTCAAGGAGATGACGAGGGTGGCGCGGATGGCGGACGCGGTGGTGCGCGGCTGGACGAAGGCGTGACGGACGAGCGGCGGCGGAGCCCGTTCAGCGCCCACATCGGCGTAGAGATGGAGGAGCTGCGGGAGGGCTACGCCCGCCTCTCCCTGGTGCTGGAGCCGCACCACACGAATCCTAACGGTGTGATGCACGGCGGGGTGATAACGACGATGATGGACTCCGCCCTGGGCGCCGCTTTAGGCAGCCTGCGCGGCCCGGAGGCGGGCCGCAGCCCTCACGCGACGGTGGAGATGAACGCGAGCTTCCTGGCCAGCGCGCGGCCCGGTGACAAGATTGTGGTGGAGGGGTGGGTACTGCGGTTGGGCAAGAGCATCGCTTTCGGGGAGGCGGAGGCCCGCAAGGGCGATGAGCTTATCGCAAAGGGGCGGCTGACGTTCGCCATCCAGAGACGGAGCGAGTGATGTCTGCGGAGGGTGGCGCTGCCGAGGAGCGAAAGTCGAGCCCGTTCGTGGAGCTAATCGGTGGGCGGGTGGAGGAGTGGGGTGAGGGGTACGTGCGGATGTCGCTGGTGCTGGAGCGGCATCACACAAATCCGAACGGGGTGATGCACGGCGGTGTTATCACTACGCTTATGGATGAAGTGTTGGGCGGGGCCATCGCCTCGCTGCGCGGGATTGAGGTGATGTACGCGGCTCCTCACGCGACGGTGGAGATGAACGCCAGCTTTCTTTTGGGCGCGCGGCCAGGCGATAAGATCGTGGTGGAGGGGCGGGTGCTGCGGTTGGGGAAGCGAATGGCGTTTGGGGAGGCGGAGGCGCACCGGGCCGATGAGCTTATCGCCAAGGGGAGGATGACGTTTGTGATCCTGAGCCGGGGTGGCTGATGGCGATCGTGTACCTGGGGCTCGGCTCCAACCTGGGGAACAGGGAGGCGAACCTGCGGGCGGCGTTGCGCGGGCTGTGGCGCAGGGGACGGGTGGAGGCGGTATCGTCGCTGTACGAGACAGAGCCGGTGGGCGGCCCAGCGCAGCCGCCGTTCTACAACGCCGCCTGTCGCTGGGAGACGGGGCTTGAGCCGATGCCGCTGCTCCGCTTTCTGCAAGGGCTGGAGCATGAGCTGGGCCGGCGGCCGGGCGAGGAGCGATGGGCGCCGCGGCCGATAGACCTGGACGTCCTGCTGTACGAGGACCGCATCGTGGGCGAGGAGGGGTTGACGATCCCGCATCCGCGTCTGGCGGAGCGGCCGTTCGTGCTGGCGCCGCTGGCGGAGATCGCGGCGGACGTGCGTCACCCGGTGGAGGGGAAGACGATTGCCGAACTGCTGGCGGTGGCCGGTACTGAGGGCGTTCGGCGCATAGCTGAGGCGGGATGGGCGGGGATGGCGGCGGAGAAGCGGAGGCTCTAGCTCTCGGTGACCTCTTCCAGGGTGGTCTCCAGCTCCTCCTCTTCCTCCTCGGTGGCGGTAAACATCGTCCAGCCGATCCAGAAGGCAAGGGCGTTAAGGGAAGCGAGGACGAGGGTCACCGGCAGGGCCACCGCCAGGTAGCTGCGACGAGAAACCGCCCACAGGAAGACCACCATTTCGAACACGGTGGCGAGTATGATGATGGCGCCCAAGCGCTGGGAACCTTCCATCAGGCGGTTCGCATCTCCGGCGGTAGCAGGTTGGGTATGCGGTCCTCGATTGGGTAGTCCTCGGAGCACTGGTTGCAGGTGAGCTTACCGCGGACCACTTCTTCTTCAGCCTCTTCCTCGATGGTGAGTTCCAGGGGGCTCTTGCAGACCGGGCAGGCGAGGATATCGACTAAGTCTTTGCGCATCGTGGGGTACCTCGAACGTAATTGTAGGCCCGCCCTGTTCCGCCGTCAAACCCGTTGGACGGCCGTCCAAAAGTGGTCTTACAATGGGTGGACAATCATGTCTGACGCAACCAAACGAATTCCCCTAGACCGGCGCGTCTGCGTCGTGCGCGAGGGCCGGATCGACGTTCGGCCCGAGCGCGGCGCCATCATCGGGCAGCTGCTCGGCTTGGCGATCAGCGTGTCGCTGTTTGTGGCGGTGGCGCTGCTCGCCAGCCAGCTCTCAGCCGTGGCTCTGGCGGCGATGCTGGTTCCGGGGCTTATACTGGGGCCGCTCTCCGGCATGGGGCTCGTCTACTCGCTGATCGGCGCCCATGTGGTGGTGGACGCGGCAAAGCAGTCGGTCGCTTTCCAGCAGGGCTTGCTGGGGCTGGGGATTGGGACGGTGGAGCTGGTGCCGTTCTGGAAGATCGAGCGGTTGGAGGTGTGTGACCTGCGGTTGGGCGATGTGGAAGGGGAGGGCCCGCCGCCACCCCTGGACCTGCGAGGCTGGGACGTGGTGCTGGTTAAGATCAGCGGCAAGGAGTTGTCCATCGGCCAGGTGCTGGCGGCGAACACGCCGGACCTGATAGACGAGGGGTTCAACCGTGCCATGGAGATCGCGGAGGCGGTGGCGGAGCTGGTAGGCAAGAAAGTCGTGATCACGGCAGAGATCGAGGAGAGCGCCGAGGCTCCGGCAGCGGAGCCGGTTGAGCAGCGGGCCGGCGAGTCAACTGAGGGGTCGCCGTGACCGGCAGGGCAGCGGGCGCGAGTCTGGAGCATCGCAACCTGCCTGTCGGTAGGTAGGGCTAACGGGAGGTTAGAGAGCCAATGAGCGAGCAGGAGCGCGAAGAGTTTCTGAAAGAGGCGAACGTGGCGGTGCTGGCGACCGTCGGCGGGGGGGAGCGGGCCCACGCAGCGCCTATCTGGTACCTGTACGAGGACGGTGTGTTCATCATGAGCACCGGAAGAGGCTCTCAGAAGCACCGGAACGTGGAGGCGCACCCGGAGGTGACCCTCGTTGTGGATGACCGAACGATTCCGTACTACGCTGTGATGGTGCAGGGCAGGGCGGAGATCGGGCCCCGCTTGAAGGACGACGATCGTCTGAAGATGGCGGTGCGCTACCTGGGCGAGGAGATCGGTAGGGCATACATCGCGCGGGTGCAGGGTGAGGACTCCGTGACGATCAGGCTGCGGCCCCGCAAGCTGATCGAGTTCAGCGGGAGGGCCGGACGGGCGGAGAGCGGGTAGAGCCCAGCGTGGACGAGTACGCAGAGGCGAACCGGCTCCATTGGGACGAGGTTGTTCCTGTCCACCTGGGCTCCGACTTCTACGACGTAGAAAGCTTCAAAGCAGGACAGTCGAAGCTGAAGCCGGTGGAGCTGGATGAGGTCGGCGATGTGCGAGGCAAGACTCTACTTCATCTGCAGTGCCACTTTGGGCTGGATACGCTTTCGTGGGCCCGAGAGGGCGCCGTTGTGACCGGCGTCGACTTCTCCAGGCAGGCGGTTGAGACGGCGCGGGCCCTGGCGTCGGAGACCGGAGTCGACGCACGGTTCATCGTATCGGATGTTTACGAGCTTCCGGAGAAGCTGAGCGAGCAGTTCGACATCGTGTTTACCTCGTACGGGGTGCTGTACTGGCTGCCTGACCTGAGGCGCTGGGCGGAGGTTGCGGCGCGTTTCGTCAGAACCGGCGGGACGTTCTATATCGTGGAGTTTCACCCGTTCGCCTGGGTATTCGATGACGCTCCCGACGTTACCGATCTACACGTGCGCTATCCGTACTTCCCGTCCGCGGAGCCGCTGCGGTTCGATGAAGAGGGAACGTACGCAGACCGCGGCGCGAACATCCAGCATAGGACTACCTACTCGTGGCCACACACACTGGGCGAAGCCGTCAGCGCGCTAATCGAGGCAGGCCTACGCATAGAGTTCCTACATGAGTTCCCGTTCAGTACCTATCAGGTGATGCCCCTCACTGAGATGGTGGCGGACAATACGGTGCGCCTCACCAAGCACGATGGCTGTGTCCCGTTGCTGTTCTCGATTAAGGCTACGAAGGAAGCGGAGGGCGGCTAGCGCCCTAGCGAATGCCGCTATCGTATTCAATGGTGATCTGGACGAACCGATCTGGCGGGACGGTGACGGTCTGAGGGATAGGCGTGGGCGGCACGCCTGCGAGCGAAGTCGGGGTTCATAGGTTGCTTGGAAGCGATCCCCCGTGCTACAATTTGTTCGCTGGACAGAGGCGAAGGCGATCAGCTTTACGGTGCAGACGCATTACTGTTTGGAGCTCAGTTTGACCTGTCTTCCGCTGGACAGGGAACTTCGTGCATTCTAACTGGCGAGAGAAGTGCGGCGTGTTCGGCGTGTTCGCGCCGGACGAAGACGTAGCACGAATCACCTTCTACGGCATCTACGCCCTTCAGCACCGCGGCCAAGAGAGCGCGGGCATCGCCACAGGTGACGGACGCGGCATCCACGTTCGCACCGGCATGGGGCTGGTATCGCAGGTGTTCGACGAGAACGACCTGCCCTTCCTCCCCGGATTCGTCGCCATTGGCCATACCCGCTACTCTACCACCGGCTCTACGCGCGCCGAGAACGCCCAGCCGGTGTACGTGGAGGGTGAACACGGGCCGCTGGCGCTTGGACATAACGGCAACCTGATCAACGCTCAACTCCTCCATGACGACCTGGAGGATCACGGCTACGAGTTCAAATCGTCCACGGATACGGAGGTCATCGCCCAGATGCTGGCCTCCGCCCCCGGCGCTGGCTGGCCGGAACGGATCACAAACGTCATGAAGTCGATCCAGGGGGCCTACTGCCTCGTGGCCGTCACCCCCCGCGAGCTTATCGCTATGCGCGATCCCTACGGGATCCGCCCGCTGTGCCTGGGCAGGCTAAACGGCACCGGCTGGGTGATCGCCTCCGAGACCTGTGCCCTGGATCACCTGGGCGCGGAGTTCGAGCGCGAGATCGCCCCCGGCGAGGCCGTTGTCATCGACCGCAGCGGCGTCAGCTCTTTCCAGGCGGTGGAGGCGCAGCGCTCCGCTCTCTGCGTGTTCGAGTACATCTACTTCGCGCGGCCGGACAGCGTGATCCGGGATAAGCTCCTCTACCCGACACGTATGGGGATGGGCCGGGAGCTGGCCCGTCAGTCCCCGGTTGAGGCCGACATGGTGATCGGCGTGCCGGACTCCGCCATCGCGGCCGCCATCGGCTACGCCCATGAGTCGGGCATCCCCTACGGCGAGGGGCTGGTCAAGAACCGCTATGTGGGCCGAACTTTCATCCAGCCGGACCAGCGCCTGCGCGACCAGGGCGTCTACCTGAAGTTCAACCCTATGAAGCAGGTGATCGCTGGCAAGCGGCTGGTGGTGGTGGACGACTCCATCGTGCGCGGCACCACGACGCCCAAGGTGGTGGAGATGCTGCGCAAGGCGGGCGCCGCGGAGGTGCACATGCGTATCTGTGCGCCGCCGATCAAGAACCCCTGCCACTTCGGCATCGATATGGCCACCCAGTGGGAGCTGATCGCGTCCGGCAAGAGCGTGGAGGAGATCCGCCAGCATATCGGCGCCGATTCCTTGAGCTATCTGAAAATCGAAGGGCTGATGCGCGCCGTGGAGCAACCGCGCGACTCCTTCTGCACCGCTTGCTTCACCGGCGAATATCCGATGCCGGTGCAGCTGCAGATGGACAAGCTGGTGTTCGAACGGGTGGGCCGCGGTGGCAAGCGGGAACCCGTCGGCGCCGCCTGGACCTGGGAGCGAGACCGCCACTAGTCAAACCTGTAGCGGAAGGCGAAGCTTTCCATGTGCTGCAGGGGGCCGGAGGGCCTCCGATACAACCGGATGAGCGAAGAAAATCAGTCTCATGACGCGTACGCCGCTGCCGGCGTCGATATCGACGCCGCCGAGCGGCTGATCTCCCGCTTCGCTGACCTCGCCCGGGGCACCCGGCGTCCTGAGGTCATCGCTGATGTCGGTCCGTTCAGCGGCCTGTTCCGCCTTGGCGATTACCGTGATCCCGTCCTCGTGGCCAGCACGGACAGCGTCGGCACCAAGGTGAAGCTGGCTGCTGTGCTGGGGCGCTACGAGGGGCTGGGTCACGACCTGGTGAACCACTGCGTAAACGATAGCCTCACCACCGGCGCGGAGCCGCTGTTCTTCCTGGACTACATCGGCGGCAGCGGTGTGACGGATGAGGCGAAGCTGGCGCTGGTTAGCGGCGTGGCCGCGGCCTGTCGCGAGGCCGGCTGCGCCCTCCTGGGCGGTGAGACGGCCGATATGCCCGGCCTCTACGCTACGGGCGACTTCGACCTGGTGGGGTTCGTCCTGGGCGTGGTGGAGAGGGATGTCGTTATCGACGGCTCGCGCATCCGGGAGGGGGACGTCCTCCTGGGGCTGCCTTCGGACGGGGTGCACACGAGCGGCTACTCGCTGGTGCGCAAGCTGTTCGAAGTTGGCCTCGGCGGTGACGCGGAGGAGGAGAGAGAGCGGCTGAACCGCACCTACCCCGGCCTGGACGGCAGCCTGGGAGAGGCGCTGCTGACGCCGCACCGCTGCTACTACCGCGACCTGAAACCTGTCCTGCCGCAGCTCCGGGGCATCGCCCACATCACGGGCGGCGGCATCCCCGGCAACGTGCCCCGTGTCCTGCCTGACGATCTCGGCGCTCGTATCGATAAGAGCGCGTGGGAGGTACCGCCGCTGTTTCGGCTGATCCAGGAGCGGGGCAACATCGCCGAGGATGAGATGTACCGCACGTTCAACATGGGGCTCGGCATCGTGCTGGCGGTGGCCCCTGCGGACGCCGAGGCCGTACGCTCGCAGCTCCCACAGGCATTCGTGGCGGGCGAGGTGGTGCGGGGCGAAGGCGTGGTGTGGGGGTAGCCATGCCCACCTTTCGCGTCTACTACGTCGAGCGGATGCCGCGGGGGGCCCGCGACTGGATGCGGACGTACGGCATGAGCAGCGCTGGCTCGGAGCCGGAGGAGACGAGCCACGAGGAGGTGGAGTGGGAGGAGGAGGTGGAGGCGAGGAGCGCGGCGGAGGCGCTGGACACGTTCTTTCGGGAGCACGTCTCGGACCGCACGCAGGTGATGTGGGTGGACGAGGGGGGCGAGAGCCATAAGCTGGGGGGGATCGAGGATTACGAGTCTGAGAAGCCGTACATCTGGGTCGAGGACGATAAGCTGATGGCGTACCAGGGTATGGACGAGGTGACGCCGGGGATGGCCACCTGTCCCCTCTGCGGCGGCGCAGGCGAGGTGGTTGCCGAGGTGGCGGACGAGTTCCTGGCGGAGGAAGAGGGACGCTGACGATGATCGCCCTTATCTCCGTGCACGATAAGACCGGCGTCCAGGAGTTCGCTCGCAGCCTGGCAGAGCTGGGGTTCGATATCTACTCCACGGGCGGCACCCAGAAGCATCTGAGGGACGGCGGTGTGGCTGTGCAGAGCGTTTCGACGCTGACGGGCTTCCCGGAGATCCTGGGCGGCCGGGTCAAGACGCTGCACCCGATGGTGCACGGCGGCATCCTGGCCCGTCGCGACCGGCCGGAGCAGATGGAGGAGCTGGCCCGCAGCGAGATCCCGCCTATCGATATCGTCTGCGTGAACCTCTATCCGTTTGTGGAGACGGTGGCGAAGCCGGACGTCAGCCTGGACGATGCGCTGGAGAACATCGACATCGGCGGCCCGACGATGCTGCGCGCCGCCGCCAAGAACTACCCCTTCGTCCTCGTCCTCGTTGACCCGTCCGACTACGCCCAGGCGTTGGATCACCTGCGGGCGGAGGCTGTGCCTCTGGAGTTTCGCCGGCGCCTGGCGGAGAAGGCGTTCCAGCACGTCGCCAGCTACGACACGGCTATCGCCCAGTACCTGCGGTCGGACGAGCACGGCGAGGAGTCGTTCCCTGAGCGTATGACTGTGGCGCTGGACAAGGCGCTGGACCTCCGCTATGGGGAGAACCCCCACCAGCGGGCCGCGCTCTACCGAGAGGAGCGGGTCGGCCAAGGCGACGGCGGCATCGTCGCCGCTGAGAAGCTGCACGGGTTGGAGCTGTCATACATAAACGTGATGGACGCCGACGCCGCCTGGCAGGCGGTGTCTGAGTTCAGCGATCCGGCCGTCGTCATCCTCAAGCATGCCAACCCCTGCGGCATCGCCAGCCATGACGACATCGCCGAGGCCTACCGGCGCGCGTTCGACTCCGACCAGATGTCGCCGTTCGGCGGTATCGTCGCCGCTAACCGGGCGGTCACGGCGGCGATGGCGGCGGCGATGAAGGGGATGCGCTATGACGTTACCGTGGCGCCGGACTACGAGGCGGCGGCGCTGGAGCGGCTGCGCAAGCGGCGCGACCTGCGCATACTGCGGATGCCGGAGGGGGAAACGGCGCCGGCGCTGGACTACCGGCGCGTCTCGGGTGGTCTCCTGGTGCAGGAGGCGGATCTCCGCCCTGACGATGGCCTGGAGCTGCGGGTGGTGACGAAGCGGGCGCCCACGGCGGCGGAGCTGGTGGACCTGCGCTTCGCCTGGAAGGCGGCGAAGCACGTGAAGTCCAACGCTATCGTTATCGCCAAGGAGAGGGCGACCGTGGGCATCGGCGGTGGACAGCAGAACCGCAAGACGCCGGTGGAGTTGGCGCTACGCCTGGCCGGGGAGAAGGCGAAGGGCGGCGTGCTTGCTTCGGACGCTTTCTTCCCCTTCGCCCGTGACGACGCGGTGGAGATGGCCTGTCGCGCCGGCGTCACGGCTATCATTCAGCCCGGGGGCGCCGTTCGGGATGAGGAGGCGATCGAAGTGTGTGATGAGTATGGCGTCGCCATGGTATTCACGGGTGAGCGCCACTTTCGTCACTAGGCTTGGCTGCCGTGCGTTGAAGGAGACACGCTCTTGACACGGGATAGCGGTGATGCTAGCCTGCGATTGCTAAGAACTTCACAATCCGTCGCCGTAACGGCCTTTTGGGCGGGCTCAGGTAGGAGGGATCAGCCGGTATGCCCCCGTTGGATATCCTGTTTCGCCAGGTGCCTGAGGGGTATGAGTTCCTAGCGGTTCTATTTACAATCCTCGGGTCGCTTGGGATCATGGTTATGTTCGGCGCCTGGTGGTCTCGGTGAGGCGTGAATAGATGTCGGTGACGGAAGAGCCCGGCAAACCACGTAACTTGCGGGAACGGCTGAACGTTCTTCAGGACCGCATCTACGACAAGCTATTCCACAACTACATCTGGCAGTCCATCTTCCGCTCCGGCTACCCGAACACTCCCCGCAACCAGATGCTGGTGGTGGCTACCAACGTCTTCCTCCACCTTCACCCCACTCGTATCCATCGCACGCACGTGAAGATCACGTACACGTATTGCCTGGGCGGGCTGACGTTCTTCATGTTCATCGTCCTGACCATCACGGGTGTGCTGCTCATGTTCTACTACGTGCCCTCAGTGGACCGCGCTTACCAGGACATCGCCGCCCTGGAGACGAACGTCAAGTTCGGCCTACTGATGCGTAACCTGCACCGTTGGACCGCCCACGCCATGGTGATCCTGGTGTTCCTGCACATGATGCGCGTGTTCTACACGGGGGCCTATAAGCCACCGCGGGAGTTCAACTGGGTTGTGGGCGTGGTTCTGCTAGTCCTGACGTTGGTCCTTAGCTTTACGGGCTACCTGCTTCCCTGGGATCAGCTAGCCCTTTGGGCGGTCACCGTCGGCCACGGCATCGGCGGCTCTGCCCCGTACCTGGGCGACGAAACGCAGATCATTGTGTTCGGTGGCTTCGAGATCGGGCAGCCGGCGCTGATCCGGTTCTACACGCTACACGTCATTGCGCTGCCCCTGCTGGCGGCGATCATGATGGCGGTCCACTTCTGGCGTATCCGCCGCGACGGCGGTATGGCGCGGCCGCTGTAGGAGACCGAAGGCAGCCATATGGCCGTAGAGGCCCAACGACAGGCGTCCGCAGCCCCCGCCAGGCCACGCCCCAAGCGTTCGCGCGAGGAGGAGGTGCTGGTCTGGCCGAACCTCGTGTTCATCGAGTTCATCTCGGCGGTGCTGTTCACCATCACCTTCACGATCCTGTCGGTCTTCATCAACGCGCCTCTGCTAAACCGCGCCAACCTCAACGTAACGCCTAACCCCTCAAAGGCGCCCTGGTATTTCGGCAACCTCCAGGAGCTCCTCCTGCACATGGACAAGGCCTGGGGCGGCGTGCTGTTGCCGACCATCTTCCTCGGCTTCCTGGCCACCATTCCCTTCATCGACCGCAGCCGGCACATGCAGGGCGTCTGGTTCGGCACGAAGTACGCGGCTCGCATCACCGTCATCACCGTCATCTACGCCACCGTCGTCATCTTCGCCCTCGTCTCGTTCGATGCCGGGGAGTCCACAGGCACGGAACGTCTCACTCGTTGGATTCCGGCCTGCGCCGAGAGCTCCGAAGACGTCTCCTGGCCCTGCCTTCGGGACGAAGTTGGCGCGGACCACCTGGGCATCGTATCGACGAAAGACATCTCCAAGCGGCTGGAGTTCGAGGTCCTGGGTGTGAAGTGGCCGGAGGACCTGGACCATATAGCCTGGCCGTTCAACGACTCGATAGGCGATTGGGACCTGGGAGGTATCGGCCTGGGGAGCATCCACGGCTGGGGAGGTGAGCACTTCAACATCCCGTCTATCATGGCGGAGCAGGTGATACCGCTGACCCTCGTCATCGTCGTGTTCCCCGGGATGATAATCTATACCCTATTCCGCTTAGGCTGGGTACGGACCAGACGTGACGTGCTGATCGTAATGTTTACGGGGGCTTTGACGTCATTCGTAGCCCTGACCCTGGTGGCGAGCTTCTTCCGCGGCCAGGGCCAGGACCTGATATGGCCCTGGAAGATCAAGGTGGACGAGGGTTAAGCGATTTTGCTTAGTCCATCTACGCCAGCACCTGGATCAGAGGCCGGGGCCGGTTGGAGATAATATAGGTGAGGTGAGACGGAATGGAATCTGAGACTCAGGAGCCGCAGGGCGGAGACACGGGGGGACAGCCTCAGTCTGCGGCCCCACAGCAAGCCCAACCGTCAGTGGCGGCCGAGCAGCCCGTCGCTGCCACTATCGATACGCCGGTTGCGACGCCGGTGCCGAAGCGGCCCGTCTTCACGCGGCGCCTGTTCATACTGGGTGGCTTTTGGACCACCATGAGCCTTGCCCTGGTGGGGCTGGTGGGCCCTTCTCTGAACTTCGCTTTCACCCGCAACCCGTCCGGCGGCGCCCGCGAGGTGTTCGTTAGCGCCGACCGGATTCCGGCGCCGGGGGACGACCCGGTAGTCATAGCGGAGGGCAGGTTCTTCCTGGTGAACCTGGAGGCAGGGGTTACTCCCAACCGGGAGGAGACGGAGGGCGGTCTTCTGGCGCTATGGCAAAAGTGTCCCCACCTGGGCTGTACCGTCCCCTACCGGTCGGACTTTAATTTCCTGGGCCGCACGGGGTGGTTCCGCTGCCCCTGCCACGGCTCCACCTACACTAAGGAAGGCGGCATCCTCGTCGCCGGTCCGGCGCCGCGCCCCATGGACCGCTTCGTCATAGAGGTACAGGAGGACAACAGCATCGTCGTGAACACGGGCGTGACCGTAGCGGAGACGGGCGCCGCGGACAACCCATCCAAGACTGTTGAGTACAACGCTTAGAAGTCCGGCGAAAGCGAGAGGATAGGTGCCCGCAGCCCAATGAACACCAGCAAGCAGGTCAATGTGATGATCGGCCTCATGTTCGTGACGCTGATCGGCGTGTTCCTGTACTTCATCTGGGACGACATCCGCGCCGAGGACGCGACGGAGAAACAGATCGTCGAGAACGCCGAGCGGGGGGGCAACCTGTTCTCGCTGAACTGCCGTGCCTGCCACGGCATGAACGGGCTGGGCACTATAGAGAACACGTTGCTGCCCGGTCTGCCTCTCAACGTGGATTTGAACCGCCCAATGATGCCCGACCCGGACGACCCGAGAAGAAACGTGCCCGACCTCGGCGAACTGATGAACCGCCAGAATATAATCCGGGATAGCATCCGCTGCGGACGTGTCGGCACGCTGATGCCGGCCTGGGCCGAGGATCAGGGTGGTCCCTTGAACGACTTCCAGATCCAGCAGCTCGTCGCGCTCATCACCGGCGCTATGCCTGGCCTTGACGTGCCCGACAATCTGAACGCGGTCAGTGAGAAGGGTTGGGAGAGTGCCGTGGAGGAGGCAGATCACACGGACTTCCTGGAGGGCAAGCAGCTGGCTAAAGCAGCCGGCCTTACGAGCACGACGTTCGTCCTGACCGAGACGGCGGAGCTGATAGCGGACAGCCTACTACGCATCGACGATGAAGTCGTCAAGATCGTGACCGTTGGCGCTGACAGCGATGAGATAACGGTGGAGCGCGCTGCCTTCGGCTCGGACGCCGCGGAGCACGAGGAGGGCGCCCAGATCTTCAACGGCCCGATCGAGCCGCCCACGGGTCCGCTCACAGGCGAGGGCCAGAAGTACGGGCCCTGCGGCCAGCGCGGCGTATCCGCCTCGGAGCCGGTCGGTGAGCCGATCCCTATTCAGGGCGAGGTGGCGATGGAGCTGGACGACAACTTCTTCCAGCTTGACGGCCAGCGGAGCCCCATCCTTGAGGTCTCGGTTGGCCAGGAGGTGACCATCGACCTCGTCAATAACGGGCAGGCGATCCACAACATGCACATCGCCGGCGTCGACGATACGTACGATGTCGACTTCTGCGAGGTCGGCGGTGACGAGCCGTGTTCCGAGCCCGCGCTGATGGCGGCTGGCGACGAGGGGACGATCACGTTCACGTTCGACGAGCCGGGCACCTTGAACTTCCGCTGCGACTTCCACCCTGTGCTGATGACCGGCCAGATCGTCGTCGTCGAGTAGCATTTCCATCAGGGCCGAATGCAATCCAGGGGGCTATTTCGTCCGTTGTAATCGATTGGGAAACCTTTAGCTTGAGTAGGAGGCCACCTCATGTCCGTCTTGATCGTTCTCCGCAGCCGTGTTTCCCTGGCGTTCCTTGCTCTGGGTCTGGCTCTCATCCTGGCAGTTGCTTGTAACGGTGACGATGGTGGTGGAGGCGAGACTCCGGTTGCCGATGAGGAGCCTGAGGCCGTCGGCGGAGCGACCGCAGAGATTCAGATGCTTCCCGGTACCACGTTCGACACTGACGAGCTGATCATCGGCGCCGGCGTCGACGTTAAGATCACCGCCGACAACACGAACGGCTTCCACAGCTTCGCGGTCTACAACAGTGAGGACGACGCAGTTGGTGGAGAGGAATCGATTGCTGAGACGGAGACCTGCAGCGCTCCTTGCGTGGACAGCGTGAGCGTCAATCTGGCCGCCGGGGAGTACTTCTTCCGCTGTGAAGTGCACCCCACCACCATGACCGGTACGCTCATCGTTCAGTAGGGCGCGGTTGACGAGCGTATGACGCTTGCGCTATATTCGCCGCTGGGCCTACCTGTGGGATGGGCCTATAGCGTCTGGGAGGATGAGAAGTAGTGGCGAACCAGGTGGGCAAGCGATACCAGTGCACCAAGTGCGGCACGGAGATGATCGTGACCAAGGGCGGCGAAGGCAACCTGAGCTGTTGCGATCAGCCGATGGAGCAGAAGAAGTAAGGCGGAGGTAGGATGTGACTAATCAGCTTGGCAAGCGCTTCCAGTGTGAATCCTGCGGCAGCGAGGTGCTGTGCATTAAGGCGGGTGAGGGCGGCATCGCTTGTTGCGGCAAGACGATGGAGCTGATGCAGCCGAAGGTGCTGCCTTCGGCTGACTAGAGCCGGCGGCGCTTATCGAGAGCAGTAGCGCGGCTTCAGTCTACTGCCGCTTCTTTTTCGGGCCCCTCTTGGACTTGGGCAGTCGTTCGGCGTCCGCGTCCGCCGGGAAGAGGGTCTGGCCCAGCGGCGCCACTTCACCTAGCGTACTGCCGCCCACGTCTCCTGACTCCTGGTAGTTGCGAAGATACTCTTCGCTCACGAAGAACATTCAGATACAGAATCCGTCCCGCGATATGTCCTCGTGGTGCCTCTCGCAGGGGCATATCTTCTTGCGATCCTCATCAGGATCGCCGGAGAGGGTCATTCAAGGGCAGAACAGGTGGCCGTGCTCAACCAGGTTCTTCGCCAGACCCTTCTGGACCTCATCCACGATCTCCGGTAAGGGGAAAAACTCGTAAGGGCCTTTCTCAACGTAGCGCTCGGACATGCGCTTAGCGCGAGTGAGAGCGTCGTCGAAGGTGATCTCCTTTGGCATCGGTGCTCCCTTCCAGGCCATACGACTGTTGGTGCGACTATTCAGTTTACACGAGCCGAATCGGGCATTCAAACCGGCCTGCGTCCACAGCTGCTGCTGCCGCTAGTTACACATTTCACTTGACACCCCATCTGACCAGCCAATACAATTGCACAGGAACGCAACCATACGTTTGGAGGGATCTGTTTGTCCGAGGTCAGGATTGGCTCACATGAGAGCTTTGAGCAGGCGCTAAGACGGTTCAATAAGCTGGTTCAACAGACTGGTATTCTGGCGGAGGCACGTCGCCGCGAGCACTACGAGTCTCCCAGCGTCAGGCGCAAGAAGAAGGCCGCCGCCAAGCGCCGCAAGACTATGAGGAACTCCCAGCGCGGCTAGACCCTCTTTACCTGCCAACAGATGTCCCTAAAAGAACAGCTGGCGAACGATCTGAAAGACGCTATCCGCCAGCGGGATGAATCCCGTAAGATCGCTATCCGCATGACTATCGCGGCGATCAAGAACGCCGAGATAGAGAGGCGCGCGGCCCTGAGCGAGGCGGATGTTCTGACCATTGTCAGCAAAGAGGCGAAGCAACGCCGGGAGAGCATCGCTGAGTTCGAGAAGGCTGACCGCAGCGACCTGGTGGAGAAAGAGCAAGCTGAGCTGAAGGTGCTCCAGTCTTACCTGCCTGCTCAGGTGAGCCGCGACGAGATAGCTGAGGCCGCGCGCGAGGTGATCGCTGAGGTGGGGGCCGGCGGCCCGAGCGATAAGGGCAAGGTGATGCCCGTCCTCATCGGCCGTCTGGCCGGACGCGCTGAAGGGCGGGAGATCAACGAGGTAGTCACGGAGCTGCTCGCCTCTCTCTAGCCCGAATAGGGGTAGCTCGCAAAGCGTATGGCGGTGTCAATACGCCGTTCTTCTCAGCAGCAACGTTTGTTATCATGGTTTGAGCCTTCCTTACGAAGGAACGGTTTGACATGACAATCAGGCAGGCCAGACGCACGATCTCTCCTCTGAGAGCGACGCTGTTCGCGCTCGGGCTGGGAGTTGCCCTGAGCTTCGTCATCTCCCCTAGCGTGCCCGGCAGCGCGGACCGGGGGATCGGCGGCGACGACGTAGCGGCGGCGGCGATGATCTCCCTCCTGGCCGCGGGCGGCCTGGGACTCTACCTCTACATTTTCCAGCCCAAGGAGCTGAATACCGCTCTGCGTCTGTTCATGGTGGCGCTTCTGGTCGTCCTATGGGTAGCCGCCGCCAAGTTCTTCCTCGCTACAACCCTGCCGGACGGCGAACGCTTGTACCTCTCGTACATGCTGCCGGTGGCCGCCTTGCCCATGCTGATCGCCACGCTGTTGGACGGCGGCTTGGCGGTGGCGTCGGCGGCGCTTCTCGCCATCCTCACCGTCTTCGTCGGCTTTTACCTGCCTGACGCCCGTGAGGGGTTGGCGGAGCACCCGCTGGACGCTCTCCAGATGGTGACCGCGTTCCTGCTCGGCGGGCTAGTGGGCATCTTCGCTGTGCACCGCGCAGAGCGGATGAGCCGCTACCTATCGGCGGGAGGCGCGGTGACCTTCGTCTCCTTCAGCGTGCTGCTCTCCTTCTGGTTGTTGTCAGGGGACCGTGAGGCGGTGGACCCGGTGTGGATGA
Source organism: Chloroflexota bacterium (assembly GCA_022564695.1). Classification (GTDB taxonomy): domain Bacteria; phylum Chloroflexota; class Dehalococcoidia; order SM23-28-2; family RBG-16-64-32; genus JADFNQ01. The sequence continues at coordinate 19,047 of JADFKX010000012.1, forward strand.
TCGTGGCCACCAGCCTGGGCGGTATCCTATCGGCCGTGATCGTCGTCGGTGCTACCGTGATCCTCGGCCTGATGTTCGGCATCACCACTCGGATGCAGCTCATGGAGCTGGCCCAGCTCAACCATCCGTTGCTGCGGCGGCTTCAGGAGCAGGCGTCGGGCACCTTTCACCACAGCGTCATCGTCGGCAACCTGGCGGAGAGGGCGGCCGACCGGGTGGGCGCGGACTCGCTTCTGGTGCGGGTCGGCTGCTACTTCCATGACATCGGCAAGGTGGCCAAGCCGGCGTACTACATCGAAAACCAGAGGCAGGGCGAGAACCCGCACGACAAGCTCTCGCCCGCCTCCAGTGCGAAGATGGTTGCCGATCATGTCAACACCGGTCTGGAGCTGGCGAAGCGACATCGAGTGCCGGCCCGGGTGCGCGCCTTCATCCCCGAGCATCACGGCACGCGCCTGGTGACCTATTTCTATCGCAAGGCGGCCAGCGACGACGCAACGACCGACCCCGAGAAGTTCCGCTATCCCGGGCCCAAGCCCCAGAGTAGAGAGACCGCCATCGTCATGCTGGCCGACTCTGTCGAGGCGGTCGTCCGCTCCAGTCGCGACCGCTCGGCGGAGCGGATAGACTCGCTGGTGGCGGCGGTCATCGCGGAACGGGTGGCCGAGGGTCAGTTGGACGAGTGCGATCTAACCCTACGTGACCTGAAGACGATCGTCGAGTCGTTCAAGACGACTCTACGGGGCGTCTACCACCCGCGAATCGAGTACCCCGCGCCAACGGCGGCGGAGCGCGCCGCCGGCGCCGTTGTGGGCGGCTCCCCGGAGCCGTTGGCGGAGCCGATGGACGGCACCGCTCCACCTTTGGAGATTGAGCGGCCGCGAAGCTAGGGGCGAGACACCTCGCTCCGCTCCCAGTACTGCACGAAGCGGGCCAACGCCCGTACCGCCCGCTCAACGCTGGGGAAGAGCGCCATCTCTGCCTTCACCAGCTTCTCCCGCGCTCCTGACACCAGCCGCCACAGCCTCTCGTCCGCGTAGTCGGTGGGGAAGATGACGACGGCCATGGGCTTGCGCGTGCGGCCGCTCACCTGGGCGAACCGCTCCGGTATTCGGGCCAGCAACGACTCCGCGTTGGGGCGCCCCAGCGCCCAGGCCTCGCCGACGTTGGCCAGCAGTAGGTCAATGTCGGGGCTCTCGTCCATCCACTCCAGCACCTGCGTGCCGCCCACGCCGCTGCCCGCCAGGATCGACTGGTCAACGGGGTTGGTGACCCATCCCGCCAGGTCAGGCGCCTTCTCAGCGATGTGCCGTTCCACGTCCGCGGGCAAGGGTAGGACGCTGAGCCCCAGCTCCTCGCACAGGTCGGCGGTGAGGACGGAGCGGCCGCCGCCGGCGCCCACCATCCCCAGACGCCGTCCCCGCTTGCCGGGGCCGACAGGTCGGCCGACACTCGGCCCAGGCAGGGGGCTTCCCGGCCGCATGTAGGCGAAGGCGATGAGCATATCGATGAGCTCTTCCACCGTGTCCACGGAGATGGCCCCCGCCTGGGTCACGGCGGCGGTCCAGACGGCGTGCCGGCCCGCCAGGGCCGCCGTGTGGGAGGCGGCGGCGCGCCCTCCAGCCGCGGTCCGGCCGCCTTTCAGCACCACAACCGGCTTCCGGGCTGCGGCCCGCTTGAGCGCTGCCAGGAAGCGGCGGCCGTCTCGCACGCCCTCCACGTAGGCGCCCACCACCGCGCTCTCCGCGTCCTGCGCGAAGTAGTCCAGGAAGTCCGCCTCGTTCAGGTCAAGGCCGTTGCCGTAGCTGATCGCCTTGGAGAAGCGCAACCCCCTGGGCCCGGCGAGGTAGGTCAGCTCGAACAGCAGATTGCCGCTCTGTGACAGGAAGCCGATGTTTCCCGGCTGTCGCGGCATGTCCGCGCGAAAGGAGATTCCCTGTCGTGGATAGAGGAGTCCCAGGCAGTTGGGACCGATGAGCCTCACTCCGGCTTCGCGGGCACGCTGCGACACCCGCCGCTCCAGATCCGCCTCCTCCTCAATACGAATCGGGTGGCGATCATGGTCATGGCGCCATGGGCACTGTTGGTACTGTAAGCCATAATCGTTTCGACCCGATGGATATGCTTTATGATTATGATTATGGGCAGATTAGCGAGCTCAGTAATGGGCAGATCCTGCGTGAGTATGAGTTTCGGGCAGTTGACCTTGAAGTTGAAATTGCCCCGGGTGTGTTTTTCCCAGCTTGGGTATATGGCAGCGAAACTTCGCCTGAATCGCAACGCTCGGATGCAGCCGGTAAGGGCGATCTTGTGGGACGCGTTCCAGGACCCACCATCCGCTGCGTAGAAGGCGACCGTATCCGCATCAACTTCATCAACGCCGGTACCCATCCACATACGATCCACTTTCACGGCATTCATAGCGCCGCTATGGATGGCATTCCAGGTATTGGAGACGGCCTGATCAACCCAGGAGAAAGCACCATCTACGAATTCGATGCTGCTCCATTCGGATGCCATCTTTATCATTGCCATTCCTTTCCACTAAAGCGACATATTCACAACGGGTTGTATGGGGCATTTATCGTTGACCCCGATCCTGAAAAATATACTGGCGAAGAAAAAGAGATCGCTAAATCACGAAATCACAAATATGTTGAAAATAAAGCTGTAAATGAAATGGTCATGATCATGAATGGTTTCGATACTAACTTTGACGGTGACAATGAAGTCTATGCCGCCAACTCAATCGCTTTTGCCTATATGAATGAACCCATTAAGATCAGATCCGATCAGCGGCAGCGATTGTATCTGATAAATGTTACCGAGTTCGACCCGATCAATTCCCTGCACCTGCATGCCAACTTTTTTGATTATTACGACCACGGCACTACGCTTCAACCCACCCTAAAAACGGTTGACACAATCATGCAATGTCAGGCTCAGCGCGGTATATTAGAATTTTCTTTTGAGGGGTTTGAGCCCGGCAGATACATGTTCCATGCCCATCAAAGCGAATTTGCAGAGCTAGGCTGGATGGGATTTTTCGAGGTAATTAATTAATAAGAGGCCATCATGACAACTAATAATACAAAATCCACTTCAAATTCGTTTAGATTTCCAACCTGGTTGATTGCAATAGGCCCGTTAGTATTGCTGGCAGCTTTGGTCGTTCTGTTTATTCGGACAAACCCCATACAAGTTTCCACATCCAATCTCCCTCCGGTAGAGGAGCTGAGTTTTCCGAAAGTAATTCTTTCTCCTAACCATTTTGATTTAACCGTCACTAATAGCGGCCCTGACCCGGTTGAAATTGCTCAAATCTTGATTGATGAAGCCTATTGGCAGTTCGAAATCGAAGGCAACAAAGTTCTAGGCCGGCTCGAGTCAGTAGTTATACATGCCGATTATCCCTGGGTCGAGACAGAACCCTTCGAAATCGTGATTATCACTTCAA
>JADFKX010000135.1 GCA_022564695.1 Chloroflexota bacterium
CATCCTTGTGAACAACGCCGGCATCCCCGTGATCACCGATCCCCAGGACGTCTCAGCCGCCGCCGGCCAGTTCTTCTCCCAGTCCGACCGCGCTCAGTGGGAGCGCAGCATGGGCCTGATCACGCACGGCGTGCTCAACTGCTCCCGAGCGGTGATCGAAGGGATGTCAGAGCGGCGCTGGGGACGGATCATCAGCATCATCTCTGACGCCGGCCGCGTGGGCGAGCCGCGCCTGGTGGCCTACTCCATGGCGAAGGCAGGCGTCGTGGGGTTCAGCAAAGCGCTGGCCAAGGAGGTCGGCCGCTACTGCATCACCGTGAACTGCGTCTCCCCTGCCACAACGGCGACGGAGGCGACCTGGGCCTGGCTCCAGGCCCAGGGAGAACGAATAATGCGCCAGTATCCGCTGGCCAAGGGGCTGAGCCGGCTCGGCCAGCCGGCCGACATCGCCAACGCCGCTGCCTTCCTCGCCTCGCAGCGGGCCGAGTGGATCACCGGCCAGGTGCTGAGCGTCAACGGCGGCTACTCCATGGCCGACTAAGGGCCATATTCCCTTAACTGTCACTTAACCCGGCAGCTGACTTTGTAACGCCTTTCCAGATAGACCCGTCCTAGCTTATGTAGTGTAGTTCTAGCACGAGTTGTTGATGTGATGGCCCACCTCGAAGCTATTCCATGAACATTCTTACGCCAGAGAACCGTAAGTCCATACTCGATCTAACGCTGGCCCTCTCGGCCACGATGGTGATCGCGTTCCTGGTCATCAACGATGGCCTCATCCCCAGCGTATTCACCACAGCGTTCTTCGCGCCCATCATCTTCCTCGCTTATCGTCAGCCCCTGCCCTACTCCCTCACTGTAGCGATATTGGCCTCTGTGGCCACCAGCCCGGCCATGGGCGTCTTCGGCGTCCAGATGAACGAATCAGTGATGCCGGCGTTCTGGCTGGGGTGGCCCGCCGTCTACCTGTTCCTCGCCGTCACCATGAACCAGTGGGCGAATATCAAGACACAGCGCGACCAGCTCGATAACACCGTAGATCACCTGCTGGACGTGCAGGCCCACAACGATATACGCCGGCAAGAGCTGGAGACGCTGAGCGTCATCCACAGCACCATCATGGCCGGCGACGATGAGACGGAGGTGCTCCGGGAGATCACCGGCCGCGTGGCAGAGCTCACGGGCGCCAAGCTTTGCAGCCTCGTGGTGTCCGACCCCGCCAGCGGCGAGCGACCCTACGCCGCCCACGGGTACGAGAAGGAAGACTTCCTCCGCCTGTTTCCCAACGGCGCTCCCCACGGTGAAGGCGTCGCTGGCTGGGCTATTCTTCACCACCGCATCGCCACCTCCAGCAACGTCCTCGATGACCCGCGCTACGACAGCCTGCGTCAGTTCGCCCTGACTATGGGATACCGGTCCGCCGCCGCCGCTCCCCTGGAGTTCGACGAGGGAGTCGCCGCGGCCCTCGTGATCTGCTACGAAAGGGAGCGCCAGTTCACCCCCGACGAGCTCATCCGCCTGGAACGGCTGGCCCGCCAGACGGAGCTGGCGATCCGCAGCGTGCGACAGAGGGAGAGCCTGGCCCGCTTCGCCTTCGATACGGCGCTGGCGCTCACCGAGGCGATCGAGAGCCGTGACCCCTACACCGGCGGCCACTGCCACCGTCTCGCCGAGCACTCCTCCCACATAGCCACCAAGCTGGCCCTACCTAAGCGCGAGATCGAGATCGTGCGAATGGGGGCGGCGCTCCACGACGTAGGCAAGATCGTCGTGCCAGACGCCATCCTGAAGAAGCCGGGCAAGCTCACTCCGGACGAGTTCGCCATCGTCAAACAACACTGCTATAGCGGCGGCCAGATTTGCAAGCGGGTGCCCTTCCTGATGGACGTCTACCCGATCGTCTACCATCACCACGAGCGTTGGGACGGCCAGGGCTACCCCGACGGCCTCCGCGGCGAGCGCACCCCTACAGGCGCGCGCATCGTCGCCGTCGCCGACGCCTACGATGCGATGACCACCGACCGAATCTACCGGCAGGCGATGCCACACGAGGCCGCGATCGAGATCCTCAAGGACGGCGCCGGCAGCCAGTGGGACCCGACGATGGTACGCGTGTTCCTGGAGACGATCCAGGTGCCGGATGCGGAGCCGCAGGTGGAGCCCCAGGCGGAGCGGACGCCGGAGCCCGCCGCCTGATCACCGTCCCCGTTCCGCATCACAAGCAACCCCTCGTCTCCGCGTAGCCAACCTTCCCTTACCGCCCCCACAGGCCAAGCTGCGCCTGATCTTGCAAGCCCTTCGCCCGGAGGTTAGTCCCGTGTATGCCCAGCAGCCGAAACCGCTGGCCGGCCTCGGCCGTCTTGTCCAGCAGCGCCCCCGCCACGGTGACCAGCTCACCCGCGCTATCCACCCCCTCGGCCAGGCTGGTCTGACGAGTGATCGTGCGGAAGTCGCTATAGCGCAGCTTAAGGACCACCGTGCGCGCCCTCACCCCCTTCTCTCGCAGCCGTCTCGCCACATCCTCCGCCACCCGGCTCAGTATCTCGCGCAGCTCTGGACCGTCGGCCAGGTCGCGGGGGAACGTGGTCTCGGCGCCCACGGACTTGCGCTCCTGTTCGGTCTCCACAGGCCGATCGTCGAGGCCGTTAGCCATATGGCGAAACCATTGGCCGCGAACGCCGAAGCGCTCGACAAGCGCGGTCTCACCGGCCCGCGCCAGATCGCCGATAGTGTGTATCCCCATCTGGAGAAGCGCTTCCCCCGCCTTAGGGCCGACACCCCAAAGGGAGCGCACCGGCAGGGGCGCCAGGAACGACGCCTCCTCCCCCGCCGACACCACCACCAGCCCGTCCGGCTTCTCCATCTCCGAGGCGATCTTGGCGACCGTCTTGTTCGTCCCCACGCCGATTGACGCCGTGAGACCCGTTTCCTCCTTCACCCGGCCCTTGATCTCGCGGGCCAGCGCCTTCGGGCCCCCATGCGCCGCGATCTGCTCCGTGGCGTCCAGAAACGCCTCGTCCAGAGAAAGCGGCTCCACCAGCGGCGTCACCTTGCGGAAGATCGCCATCACCTTGCGGGAGACTTCGCCATAGCGGTCGAAGCGAGGCGCCACCTGCACCGCCTGCGGGCAGAGGCGGAGAGCGCGGCTCATCGGCATGGCGGAGTGGATACCGAAGCGGCGTGCCTCGTAGGAGGCGGCGGCCACAACCCCGCGCGCCTGCGGCGGCGCGCCCACCACCACCGGCCTGCCCCGCAGCTCCGGCCTGTCCAACTGCTCCACCGAGGCGTAGAAGGCGTCCAGGTCAGCATGCAGAATCGTACGCGGCATGTCTTCATAATAACGTCCCGTCCGCCGGCCGGTGATAGACTGAAGACACTATGACACAACGGGCCAAACGGACTCGCCGCCGTTACCTCACCGGCGACAAGGAGCTGGACGCCAACATCGCCCAACTGATCGAGGCCAGCGGCATATCTAACGATAGCGATCTCGTGGCGGAGATGATCACCACTTGCTTTCGCGTCGCCCGTGACCGCTCAGACCGCGGTGAGATGAAGCTGGTAAACGCCTCCCTGAAGGAGTTCGCTTACGCCTTCAAGGTGTTCAAGCAGTACCGCGGCGTGCGCAAGGTCAGCATCTTCGGCTCCTCAAGGTCCGACCCGGAGGACCCGAACTATCAGTGCGCCCGCATGTTCGCCGAGGAGATCGCGGAGCGGGGGTGGATGGTGATCACCGGCGCCGGGCCGGGGATCATGGAAGCCGGACACGAGGGCGCGGGCGCGGAGCGCAGCTTCGGCGCCAATATCCGCTTGCCCATGGACGTAGAGCCCAACGTCATCATTGAGGGCGACCCCAAGCTGATCAACTTCAAGTACTTCTTCACCCGCAAAGTAACCTTCCTCAAGGAGTCGCATGCCTTCGCCCTCTTCCCCGGAGGCTTCGGTACCCTGGACGAGACGTTCGAGCTGCTGACCTTGATGCAGACGGGCAAGACCGATCTGCACCCCGTAGTGCTGATGGAGGCGGAAGGCGGGCGATACTGGTTCGATTGGCGGCGGTTCATAGAAGGTCATCTCGCTGGCCAGGGCCTCATCTCGCCCGAGGACATGGACCTCGTCCACATCACGGATAGCATCGAGTCCGCCGTGGCTGAGATCGAGGGGTTCTACCGCAACTACCACTCCCAGCGCTACGTCCACGGCGTCCTCGTCCTGCGCCTCCAGCGCCTCCCCGACGAGCGCGCCTTGACCCGCCTCGCGGAGGAGTTCGCTGATATCCTCCGCTCCGGTTCGCTGAGAGCGGTGGAGCCGTCCGAGGCTGAGGTTGAGGAAGGCGACTACCCAGAACTGGCACGGCTAGCGCTGGACTTCAACCAGCAGAGCTACGGCCGCCTGCGCCGCCTCATCGACGCCCTGAACGGGTATTAGCCCCCTAACGTCCGTGGAACGTGGGCGTCCTCTTCTCCAGGAACGCCTTTAGCGCCTCCCTGCTGTCCTCCGTGGCGCCGGTCATGATCATCCCCTCCGCCTCCGCGTCCAACAGAGTAGCGTAGTCAGAGTGCAACCCCAGGTTCAGGTTCTGCTTCATTCGAGCGATGGCGATAGGCGGCCCCTTGGCGATGCGCTCTGCCAGGACACGCGTCTCGCCGGCCAGCTGATCGTCGGCCACAGTGCGGTTCACCAGTCCAATGCGCTCCGCCTCTCGCGCGTCGATCAGGTCGCCAGTGAAGTACAGCTCGCGGGCCTTGGCCATCCCAACCAGCCTCTGGAGCACCCAGGTGCCCCCGTAATCGCCGGAGAAGCCGACCCGCACGAAGGCGGTGCCCATGCGCGCGCTCTCCCCGGCGATGCGTATGTCACAGGCCAGAGCGATGCTCAACCCCGCTCCAGCCGCCGGGCCGTTGATCATGGCGATCGTCGGCTTGGGCATCTCGTGCAGCAGCCGAGAGACCTCCTCACGGCGGCGGAGATGGGCAACGGGGCTCTCGTCCGGCACCGCCTCGCCGGAGGCCATACCGGCGATGTCTCCACCGGCGCAGAAGCCGCGGCCGGCGCCGGTGACCACCACGCAGCGCACATCCCCGTCCTCGGCCAGCCTCTCGATAATCGGGACGAGCGAGTCCATCAACTCGCCGCTTAGGGCGTTGAGCTTTTCGGGGCGGTTCAACGTCACGGTCGCGACGCGCTCGGAGACTTCAAGCAGCACGGTGTCCGTAATGGTAGTCATCGGTCGGCCTCCTTCCAGAATTGACCTCAATGATAGGGAGGCTGTTTCTAGTTGAAAAGATCAAACTTATGCTAGAATCGCCCTGCCAGCGTCACATGCACCCATGAGGAGGCGCCTCCATGCTCAAATACGTCGACCGGATGCTTCTCGCAGTCCGCGACCGCGAGGTGGCAGCGGACACGTTCAGTGCCATCCTCGGCGCCGAGCGCGTTCGCGATGAGACCAGCAAGCTCCTGGCGGCGCGGCGAACGGTGGTGCAAGCGGGCATCTCCGAGTTTGAACTGCTGGAGCCAGACGGCGAGGGCCCGGTCGCAACTCATCTGGAGCGCTGGGGTGAGGGCATCCTGGGCGTCGGCTTCTCCACCACCGACCTCTCCGCCCTCGGCCGCCGCCTCTCCGAGCGAGGCA
>JADFKX010000136.1 GCA_022564695.1 Chloroflexota bacterium
CGGATGAACCAACGCGCCAACTCCCCCGAGGGCGAGCACGAACAGCCTCAGATCCCTACCCCTTCCGGCCGCGGTCCAGCGGCCGCCGTACCGGTAGTCGAAATCGGCAACCGATTTGGCTGAGGTATAGCTGACCATCAGTGTTCCTAGCAGCGCCAGCATCGACGCGCCGACTATAAGGGCGGCGGAGGACGGGCCCAATAGGCTACCGACCGCGGATGCAGTCAGCATGTAGTAGAACATTCCAAACAGTATGAAGCCGTCTGAGTAGCGATCGAGCACAGCATCAAAGAAGTTCCCGAAGGGGGATTGCATCTTCTTCAGCCGCGCGACCTCGCCGTCACTCCCGTCCAGGATGCTGGCTAGCTGAATGACGATCCCGCCCATGATGGGAAGGCCGAGGAAGAAGGCCAGGCCGGCCACGAAGCTGACAACGAAAGCAAGGACTGACACCTGGTTCGCTGTTATGCGCTTGGATAGCTTCAGCAACAGCGGCGTGACGAGGGCCGTGGAGACCCTCCTGTTAATGACGCGGGAGATGAAGCCGTCCTCGGGTTTCGCAAGGTTCTGATACAGGAGTCTCTTCGCATTCTGGAGGTCGTGGGGCGTATCCACGTCAACCCAGCGCTCGCGGACGTCAACCACCTTCGCCTTCCCCCTCATGGCGAGACGGTGGATGGCGCCGGAAACAGATCGATCCCCCGCCTTTACGCTCTCCTCGGCTGCGCCGAAAATATCCGGCGAGCACAGAAAGGCCCCGGTATCGAACGCGCTATACGTTCCCAGGTGCTTCCCTATTTCGACGAGTCGGTGATCGTCGGCCAGGACCTTCGTCACATCGTCGAGGTCAACCAGCCCGTTGTCATCCACCCCGAAATCGGCGGCCAGGATCACCTCCCCGTCGTCCAATGGCTCGCTGAGAAGCCGGTCAAGGACAGCTTGGTCAAGGACGTGATCGGCCATAAGCAACAGGAACGGCTCATCAAGCCGCCCACGGGCGGCGAGAAGGGAGACCCCATTGCCCAACTCCCACTCTGGATTTCTGATCGGGGTGATACCTACGCGTCTGCGCCGACTCAGCTCCGACAGGAAGGCCTCGACTCGGTCGGCGGCGTACCCGGTGATTACGTAGAAATCGGTGACGCCGGCCTGCTGGGCGGTGGCGATTGTACGCTCGATGAGCGCCAGCCCCGCGACCCTGACTAGCGGTTTAGAGTCGCATATTTGGGCCAGCCGCCCGCCATCGCCTGCGGCCAGGATCAGGCACTTAACAATAGTTCTCCTCCTCGTCAAAGGATCAGCATCCGATTACAGTAAGCCGCCCACACAGGCCACAAAGATGACCAGCCGGTTTAAGGGTCCACAGAGGAGAGGGCCTTGACTCAGCCTCGATTTTCCCAGTCGCGAGGCGACCCTACTGGCCGACCGAACTGTGAGGTTTTCAGCCATCGGCCGGGCCTCTTACGCTTGCGCGGCTCCTCTTATCAAGAGCGCTTAAGAGGGGCTCTTGTTACATCGCCTCGCAGCGCTCGGCGGAGCACCAAGGGGCGAACTTTCCGAGGCGCCGTCTAACCTGCATTCAGGAGCGTCGTTCCTCGGCTGTTCGAGGTGAGGTGACGGGAGGGCTAGTCAGCTACTGCCCTTCAACCAGCGCATGTAGCCCGGCTTCTTCGCCGGTTCCGCACTCCGAAACCTCCTAACTGAGCCACACCGCCTGCAGTGACCTTTGCTTGTGCGGCCATGAGGCGTCTCTATTACCCAGTGGTGCGTGCAGCGGCGTCTACGGCGAGTGACCTCTGGCGTTGACCTCCTGCGCATTCCATCACCGCCTCCTTCTCCCTGTGCCTTGGGCCACGAATGGCTACGGGCGAACCATTATCCTAGCAGGTTGGTTGGCCAGGATATGAGAAATGTTTCGCTCTTCGTCTGAGCGACCACCCTCTGTTATGTATACGAAACGGGCGGCAATTAGGTCTGATTCATCGGGAGAGAGGCCTAGCTAGCACATAAGGAGACTGTGGTTCAGGGGCGACCTCACTACCCGCCGCTCCGCTTGTGCGCCTGGGCCGGGGCGGCTGTCAACGGGGCGGCGTGGGCCGCGTCAGGCGCTAGGGACGTGCTAGAGGACGGCGACCGAGAGGACATGCACCACCATCACTGTGCGCACAACGGGAGGGTCTTGTCTCAATCAGCCGATCTAGCCGCCGTTGACAAGCGTAGTAGCAGGTGTAGGATAAGTGGGTCGCGGGGTGCGGATGTTCGGTTCGACTTAGGATCTGCGGCTTAGAAGGCGGTGAGCAGCCATGACCCAGCAGATTGGAACGCAGGGCCCGGAGACCTCAGGGGTGGAGGAGTCCTGGCAAGCATTCTTTGCCGCCAGCGACCCAACTGCAGTCAAGAGCCCAGACGAACGGACTGCCGACCAACTTCTTGCTGAGGCGCTAGAGCGAAGTGCTGAAAATCCTCAGGCGCTTCGACGCATGCAGTCCACGATGCTGAGAGCACTGCTGATCGCGATTGACCGCGAATCGGCTTCCGGTCGAGCGTAAGGGTGTAAGAGCAGTTCCATCCCACGACTCCGCCGCCCCGATTGTGCGCCTGGGCGGGGCGGGTGTCAACGGGACAGGACTCCTTTGGGAAGTGCAAAACCCCCAAGCAGCGGCTTGACAGAAGTTATATAAGTGTCGGGTAAGCGCCCGGACTCTAATTCTAAAGGGAGGGAACCCTAATGCGAAAGAAGATACTGGCCATGGTGTTCGCGGCGGCTCTGCTGGCAGCCGGGATGGTTGCGGCTCTGGCGTCAGGTACGGGCGCTGTGGAAGCGCACGGCAACAGCCCGGCCAGGCTCACGGCAGCGGGCTGGGAGTCAGAGTCGGTCAAGGGTTAGAGGGGAGGAGAGGAAGATAGTGAACTCACCGGCCGCGAAGCGAGCCAGCGGATTAGGGAGGATTGAAGATGGTACATAGCGGGCCAGCGTTGCTCAAGGCCCTTCTCGTCGTGGTGGGCGTTCTGTCGCTGCTTGCCGTTTCCTTTGCGACGAGTGCCGCGACCGCCGTGGAAAATCAGGCCCCGGTGGCCGTCGACGACAGCATCGAGATCGAGATGAACTCCATCAATTCGATCCCTGCCGCCACGTTCCTGGCCAACGACTTCGACCCGGATGGGGACCCACTTGCCATCGTGGCAACCTGCTGCGCCGTGAACGGGTCGGGTGGCATCAATGGCCCGGCCCAGCTCGTCGGCTTCTTCCCGGATGAAGGATTCGTCGGCACAGCCAGCATGAAGTACCAAATCTCCGATGGGGCCTTGTTCTCGAACCTCGCCACGATCACCTTCATCGTGCTGGCTCCTCCCATCATTTCGGTCAGCATAGACATCAAGCCGGGCGGCGACCCCAACAGCATCACCCTCGGCAGCAAAGGGTTGATCTCCGTCGCCATCCTCACCACACCCACATTCGATGCCACGACCGTAGACGCCAATACGGTTCAGTTAGGGCCGGGGGCGGCCACTAAGGCCCACGCGAACGCCCATGTGGAGGATGTGGATGCTGACGGTGACCTCGATCTCGCGCTCCACTTCCGCACCCCGGAGACCGGCATCGCTCCCGGCGATACCGAAGCCTGCCTCACGGGCGAGACGTTCGACGGTACGCCCATCGAAGGCTGCGACGCGATCCGCACCGTGCCCTAGGCGAAGCTGGACTCCGCCGGCGACTCGCTGGGGTTGGGCCCGCCGCCGCGATTGTGCGCCTGGGCTGGGCGAGCGTCAACTGGGGCAGGCTACCGATGTTGCGTGGGGCTGCTGCCCCCTCTTTACGTGACTGTAATCATCCGGAAACGTGTACGTAACCTAGTCGGCACAGGGCGAGCATTAGGATGCGGATGGGTGTGGGGTGGGAAGCAGGGGCATTAGCACCGCCGAAAGGGGCTTGCCACTCCATACCTATTTCTTACAGAGCAGCTACTACCGCCGCCGCGATTGTGCGCCTGGGCCGGGAATGGCTTCGGGGATGCGCTCCGCACCCCAAGTCTCAGCGAAAGGAGAATTGCATACCAGCCCCGCAACCGGTGGTGCAATGTGGGCCGCATCCCCGTACAGCACATTATGCACCGACGCGATGGGCTGTCAAGACGGAAGCGCCCACGTGGAAGAAAGTGTGTCGCGGTGGGGAGAAGGGAAAGCGCTCCGTTCTCAGCTTCGCGGGGGTGCGGCGATGAGTGGTGGAGCGCTGCCGCCCAGGCCCTCTTATCGGGTCGGGGCGATTTCCATTATAGAAGGATGCATGTAGTCGTCAACGGAGATGGGCAGCTAATTTGTGGACAACCCCACCGCATCTTGTGGATAGTTATGGCAGCGAGCGCCTGGGGTCGCGACGCGTCATCCTCACGAGCTCTCCCAGGACCTGGCGCAAAGTGATTCCCTCAAGTACCGGATGACGAAACTGTGCGTCGAGGTCGACGGAGTAGTGGTGCCTTCGACCGTTCTTGCGGATGTGGAGCATGCCCGCTCGACGCAGGTCGCCGACGATACCCCACACCGTGCGGCGTGTCAGGAAGAGAGTTTCGGAGAGGTCGCTTATAGTGCAGTCCTGGTTTGCTGCGATACAGAACAGCACGGTGCCGTGGCTGGAGACGTGGTGCCAGCCGTTATCGGTATCGGAAGAGAGTAGCGGTTGCCGCATAGTCGCACCCTTCTGGTGGCTCGTGTCCTCATTATCGTCAAGTATGTCCGGGAGTCAAGCCCCCGCGATTGTGCGCCTCAGGCAGGCGGCTATCAACGGGGCTTAGGCGCGCCCCGCGACTCGAAGATCCCAACCGTGTGGCCCAAGTACCAACGCTCCCCGGTAGCCTTCAGCACGCGGCCCTCGCGGCTGACGTTCCGCCAGCGCCTTATGGCAGCGTGGGCAGACCGGCAGGACCTCACGGCGCCAGGAGGCGATCTTGCGAGGGTTGCCGTTCTGGACGGTGAGGGCGAAGGTTGGGGCGGGGGAGCGATCACAAAATACGCAGGGACCCACGGCCAGAGTCTAGACGCCTGCCGGGGATATGGCCAATCGAAGGGTGACACTAAGGCAGATTAGTGACTGGCTTGGCCGTGCTGCACGCGGGCATCCTACTCTTGGCCTAGGGTGGGTGCAGGGGCTTGCCTGCGGCCAAGGAGATGGCAGCGACGCGCTCCATGAGCCTGCTGAAGTTACCCGGCGTCAGGGACTGGGGGCCGTCCGACAGGGCATGGTCTGGGTCGGGGTGGACCTCGATGATTAGGCCGTCCGCGCCGGCGCCAACAGCGGCCATGGCCACGGGCTCTACAAGGTACCACTTGCCGGTGGCATGGCTGGGGTCGCCGATGATGGGCAGATGGCTAAGATGTTTCACCAGAGGGATGGCATTGATGTCGAACGTGAAGCGAGTGCCAGTTTCGTGGCTGACGATGCCGCGCTCGCAGAGGATGACGTCGCCGTTGCCGTGGGAGAGGATGTATTCGGCGGCGAGGAGCCACTGCTCGACGGTGGCCCACATGCCCCTCTTGAGGAGCACGGGCTTGGCTGCTCTGCCAACTTCGTCCAGAAGGGCGAAGTTCTGCATATTGCGGCTGCCAATCTGGAGCAC
>JADFKX010000013.1 GCA_022564695.1 Chloroflexota bacterium
GCATGGGCCGCCCTGCCGTGAAACTCCACGTTCAGCTCCAGGCAGGCGAGGCCGTAGCTGATGGAGGCATCGCGGTTGCCGGGATGGACCATCATGGCGCAGGTCAGCCCTTTGAACGCGCCGCGGGCCGCCATGTACACCTTCCCCCCGGCCGCCTCCTCGGCTGGCGTGCCGATCACCAGCACCGTGCCGCCCGTCTCGTCCACCACCGACTTGGCCGCGAGGCCGGCGGCGGTGGAGGCGGCGCCGATGATGTTGTGGCCACAGCCGTGCCCAACCCCCGGCAGAGCGTCGTATTCGGCCAGGATCGCCACTCGCGGCTCTCCCTGACCGTATGCGGCACGGAAGGCGGTGGCTATCTTGCAGATGCCTCGCTCCAGGGCGAAGCCCTCGCCCTCCAGGTAGTCGGCCAGCCAGGCGGCGGCCTTCTCCTCCTGGAAAGCGATCTCCGGGTTGGCGTGGAGCTTGAGGCTGAGCGCGATAAGCTCATCGCGGCGGCGGTCCACCTCGGAGATCACCTGCTTCTTGAGCCGGTCGCGGTCAGCCATGGACGCACCGTCCTTTCCAGATTAGGCCGCTCCATTCTATAGACAATAGAGGCCGGGGGACAAGCAACGGGGGACCGATAGGGTCAAGCAACCCCGCGGACTGAAGTGCGCGGCGCCTGTTATACAACTTGTCCCCCGCTAGTGCTCCTTGCCCCCAGTTTCCTGAGCTATACTCTACTCGCCTGGCCATGGACCTGAAACGCTTCATCCGCGACGTGCCTGACTTCCCCGAGCCCGGCGTGCTGTTCCGCGATATCACACCGCTATTGCAGAACGCGCAGGCGTTTCGCCACACCATCGACAAGCTCACGGAGCGGTTTGAGAACAGCGGCCTGGCGGCCGTCGTCGGTATCGAATCGCGCGGCTTCCTGTTCGCCGCGCCGCTGGCGATCAATCTGGGCCTGCCGCTAGTGCCGGTGCGCAAGCCCGGCAAGCTCCCGGCAGCCCACATGCGAGTGGAGTACGCTCTCGAGTACGGCACCGGCGAGCTCGACATCCACAGCGACGCTCTGCACAGGGACGCCGCCGTCGTCATCGTGGACGACCTGATCGCGACGGGCGGGACGGCGATGGCCGCCGCCAAGCTGGTCGAGCTGTTGGGGGCGCGGGTGAACGCGCTCGCCTTCGTGGTGGAGCTGGTCGACCTGGGCGGACGAAAGCGGCTGCAGGACTACGAAGTGTTCTCGCTGATACGCTACGAGTGAAGGGGCACGGCGCGAGCTGCCTCAATCGCCTTGACAGCACCTATAACGGACAGCTACCATCGAGGCGCAATCGAACAGGGCAGCACTCTTATCCAGAGCGGTGGAGGGAACGGCCCAACGAAGCCCGGCAACCGGCTGGGATCCGTCCCGTACGGTGCCAACTCCGACCCCTGCCCGAAGCGGGGGGAAGATGAGAGTGGAGTTACCAGATTTCTCCACCGTGCGAGAAGTTTTTGCTGCCTGGAACTGAGAACGGCTTGATCCCTATCGAATGGCTGCCGGACGGCCGCGTACGGCTAATAGACCAGACGAAGCTCCCCCACGATGAGACCTACCTGGAGACCTCCGATTATCGTGACCTGGTGAGGGCGATCAGCCAGATGAAGGTGCGCGGAGCGCCCCTCATAGGCATCACCGCCGCCTACGCCCTGGCCCTCGCCTCCCGCGAGACGCGCGCAACCGATACGGACGAGCTCATGTCTCGGCTGCGAATGGCGGCCGAGGAGCTGCGCGCTACCCGACCGACGGCGGTGAACCTGGCCTGGGCGCTGGAGCGTGCGCTCCGGGTCGCCGAAGCTGCCGCCGACCCCCAGGGTGCCATCGACGCCCTAGAGACCGAGGCCCACCGCATTCACGAGGAGGACATCGCAGCCTGCCACGCCATCGGAGCCAACGGCGCCTCCCTTCTGGACGCGGGAACCACACTTCTCACCCACTGCAACACCGGCTCCCTGGCCACCGGCGGCTATGGCACCGCCCTGGGCGTGGTACGCGCGGCCTGGGAACAGGGTAAGTTGGAGCGCGTATACGTTACGGAGACGCGACCCCTGCTTCAAGGAGCGCGTCTGACCGCCTGGGAACTCCAGCGAGAAGGTATCCCCTTCACCCTGCTGGTGGACAGCGCCGCCGGATCGCTCCTGCGGCGCGGCCTGGTGGGGGCCGTGGTGGTTGGGGCGGACCGCATCGCCGCCAACGGCGACGTGGCGAACAAGATCGGGACGTACACGCTGGCGGTGCTGGCCGGGGAGAACGGCGTGCCCTTCTACGTGCCAGCGCCCACCAGCACCATCGACCCGAACACGCCAAGCGGCGACGATATCCCCATCGAGGAGCGCGACCCGGCAGAGGTCACCGCCCTGGCGGGAGTGGGCGCGACAGCGGCCAACCCGGCCTTCGACGTGACGCCCTCCCGCTACGTGAGCGCGATCATCACCGAGAACGGCGTGGCCCGCCCGCCCTACGAGGCGTCCCTGGCGGGGCTGCTGAGGGAGGAGGCGCCCTCCCGTGGCTGAGGCGAGGGTAGGCGTCATCGGCGGCAGCGGCTTCTACCGGATGGACGGCCTCACTGACGCCGATGAGCTGCACGTCGATACGCCCTACGGCGAGCCCAGCAGCGCCATCGTCTTGGGAACGTTGGAAGGTGAGCGCATCGCCTTCCTGTCCAGGCACGGGCCCGGCCACCGCATCCTGCCTCAGGAGCTACCGGACAGGGCCAACATCTACGCTATGAAAACTCTGGGCGTGGAGACCATCGTCGGCGTGAGCGCCGTGGGCAGCCTGCGAGAGGAGATCAAGCCCCTGCACCTGCTTGCGCCGGACCAGATCATCGACCGCACGCGGGGACGGCGACCTTCTACCTTCTTCGGCGAGGGGCTTGTCGCCCACATCAGCTTCGCCGACCCGTTCTGCCCTGAGCTGCGGCCGGCTCTGGTCGCCTCGGCGCGAGAGGCGGGAGCGACGGCCCACAGCGGCGGCACCTACGTGGCGGTCGAGGGGCCGGCCTTCTCCACACGGGCCGAATCGAACCTCTACCGCACCTGGGGCGCGGACGTCATCGGCATGACGGCGCTGCCGGAGGCCAAGCTGGCCCGCGAGGCCGAGATATGCTACGCCATTCTGGCCTGCACGACAGACTACGACTGCTGGCACGACGACGAGGCGGATGTCACGGCGGACCTGATCGTGGCCAACCTCCAAAAGAACATTGCGGTGTCCCAGGAGGCCGTGCGGCTGTTCCTTCGCCGCCTGCCATCTGAGCGAAAGTGCGGCTGCCGGAGCGCGCTGGCGAATGCCCTGGTGACCCCTTTCGATCTCGTCCCTCCGGCCACGCTGGCGAGGCTGGCGCCACTGATAGCGAAGTACGTAACGGCGGCGAGCAAGGCGCTCTGATGGTCGATACCGCCCTCCCCAACGACCGGCAAACGGCCAGCGCTGAATATAGCATCGATCGGTTGGCCAGCCCAGAGGCCATTCGCCTCCTGCTGGCCCCCGAAGGCGCCTACGCGGCCTACGCCCTCGCCCAATTGTCACCGCCGTTTCTCGCCCAGAGTGAGTGGTGGTCGGCAAGCGGCCCTGCCGGCCGCGCCCTCGTCCTCCACTCGCGGGGAGGCCTGGGCCGCGCCATGGTCACTATGGGTGACGCGACAGCGCTCGATGTCCTTCTGAGACTCCACCCTGGACCGCGGTTCTCGTTCGCCAGCTTGCGGCCAGAGCACAGGGAAGTGCTGCAGCGCCACTTCATTCTCATCCGCGACGAGCCGATGGTGCGTATGTCCGTCACCAAGGAGACGTTCAGACCAGTGGCGGGAGAAACGACACGGCTGCTTGGACGAGACATCGGTCACATCAACCGGCTGTACGCAGCTGAAGGCGGCCCTGCCTCCTACACGTCACGCCACGTGAACCAGGGCGTATACTACGGGATCATCGCAAACGGAAAACTGGTCAGTATCGCGGGGACGCACGTGAATTCTCCCAGGGAGCGTATAGCGGTGGTAGGAAACGTGTTCACTCATCCCCTCCACCGCGGCGGCGGCCTGGCCACCATCGCTACCAGCACCGTGACCCAGGCTCTGTTGGAGCACTGCGACCTCGTCGCTCTGACCGTGGAGACAAGCAACACGTCAGCCCTTGCGGTCTACGACAAGCTGGGATACCGTCAAGAGTGCACCCTGTACGAGACGCCGGCGGTCCGCAAGGACACGCTGGGGCTGGCCAGCGGCCTGCGCCGTCTGGCCGCTGGCTGGCGCGGCCGCCACCAAGGCAAGGAGATAGTGCTTCGATGAGACCAGCGGCCAAGGTAATAGAGGCATGACCTTCTCCATAGTCGCCCGTTGTCCACGAACGGGGATGCTGGGCGTCGCCACCTCCAGCAAGGCGCTGGCGGCAGGAGGCATGGTGCCCTACTGCCGCGCCGGCGTGGGCGCCATCGCCAGCCAATCGTTCGTCAACCCCTACCTGGGGATCGACGGCCTTACCCTGCTGGAGCAGGGGCTGGCCTCCGCGCGCGCCCTGGAACGGCTGGTCGAGAGTGACCGCGGCCGCGATCTCCGGCAGGTGGCGATCGTCGACCGCGATGGACACACGGCCGCCTACACGGGCGACAAGTGTATACCCTGGGCGGGTGCGCTGGAGGGCCGGGGCCACGTCTGCCTCGGCAACATTCTGGCGGGCGAGGACGTGACCAAGGCGATGGGCCACGCCTTCGAGACTAGCGATAATGAAACCCTTCCGGAGCGGCTCCTTCGTGCCCTGGAGGCCGGTCAAGATGCAGGCGGCGACCGCCGCGGCCGCCAATCCGCCGGCATGTACGTCGTCCATACGGAGGAGTACCCCTACTGCGATCTGCGCGTGGACGATCACCCGGACCCGATACCGGAGCTACGCCGTGTATTCGAAGTGTTCCAGCGGGAAGAGGCGCCATTCTTACCGATTATGCCCCGCCGAGACGACTACACGCCGGACTGGGAAGCAGCTATTCGGATGCGTGAGACGTTAGAGTCGTCGCTGGAGGAAGAGGCGACGGCCACGAGGGAGCGATAATGACCAAACCTACGGTGGAGTTCGACGTCAAGGACCTGACCCTGGCCGAAGACGGCAACAAGCGCATAGAGTGGGCGGCGCGGGAGATGCCCGTCATCAACAGCATCCGTGAGCGTTTCGCCAAGGAGCGGCCTCTGGCCGGGTTGCGGATATCGGCCTGCCTGCACGTGACCACGGAAACGGCGAACCTGATGCTGGCCCTGCGTGATGGCGGCGCAGAGCTGGCCCTCTGCGCCAGCAACCCCCTTTCAACCCAGGACGATGTCGCGGCTGCCCTGGTGGCGATTCACGGCATCCCCGTCCATTCCGTCCACGGCGAAGAAGACGAGACGTACTACCGGCACATCCACGCCGTCCTGGATCAGAAGCCCCAGATCACCCTGGACGACGGCGCTGACCTTGTGGCCACGCTACACAAGGAGCGCCGCGACCTGCTGGAGGGCGTCATCGCCGGCACGGAGGAGACTACAACGGGTGTCACACGCCTTCGCGCGATGGCCACAGACGGCGCTCTCGCCTATCCGATCATGGGCGTAAACGATGCGGACACCAAGCACCTGTTCGACAACCGTTACGGCACCGGCCAGAGCACCCTGGACGGCATCACCCGCGCCACCAACGTCCTGTGGGCGGGCAAGAACGTCGTGATCTGCGGATACGGCTGGTGCGGGCGCGGCGTGGCGATGCGGGCGCGCGGCATGGGCGCCAAGGTGATCGTCACGGAGGTCCAGCCGGTGCGGGCGCTGGAAGCCGCCATGGACGGCTGCCAGGTTATGTCGCTGGCTGAGGCCGCGCCCATCGGCGACATCTTCATCACCCTCACCGGCGACGTCAACGTCATCGATCAGCACCACTTCCAGGCGATGAAGGACGGCGCCATCCTCGCTAACTCCGGTCACTTCAACGCGGAGCTGAACATCAAGGGGCTGGAAGAGATGAGCGAGACCAAACGCCGTATACGCGACAACGTCGAGGAGTACCGGCTGATGAACGGTAACCACCTCTACCTGTTGGGCGAGGGCCGTCTCATCAACCTGGCAGCGGCTGAGGGCCACCCGGCGAGTGTTATGGACATGAGCTTCGCCAATCAGGCGCTCTGCGTGGAGTACCTGGCCACACGGCCCCAGCGGTTGCCGGTTGATGTCTACCCCGTGCCGGCTGAGATAGACCTGGAAGTGGCACGGATGAAGCTCGCTTCCATGGGCATTACGATTGACGAGCTGACTGACGAACAGCGCCAGTACCTCTCCTCATGGGAGGCGGGGACGTAGGCAAGGAGGAAAGCACGATGACGATGACGTTCATGAGCTCGCCGTCCCTGTACATGACCTCGGAGTCTGTCACGGAGGGCCACCCTGACAAGCTCTGTGACCAGATTGCGGACGCCATCCTGGACGAGATCCTCGCCCATGACCCCACGGCTCACGTGGCCTGCGAGGTGGCGGCCACTACGGGCCTCGTGGTCATCCTGGGAGAAATCTCCACAGCCCATCACGTGGACTACACGGGCATTGCACGCCAGGTAATCCGCGACGTCGGCTACACGAAGCCGGAGTACGGATTCGAGGGTGATAGCTGCGGCATCATCGTCTCCATCAAAGAGCAATCACGGGAGATATCGGCTGCTGTCGGGACCGATGAGGGCGCAGGCGACCAGGGGATCATGATGGGCTTCGCCTGCACGGAGACGGAGGAGCTGATGCCGCTGCCGATAGAGCTGGCCCATCGCCTCTGCTTCCGGCTGGCTGAATGCCGGAAACAAGGGATCCTCCCCTACCTGCGGCCGGACGGCAAGTCGCAGGTGACCGTGGAGTACTCCTACGGTGTCCCCAAGCGGGTGCATGCGGCGGTCATCGCCGCGCAGCATGACCCCGGCGTGGACGGCAAACAGCTCTGGGACGAAGTGACGAAACAGGTCATCCACCCCGTGCTCGGCGATTGGCTGGACGACCGTACGGACATCCATGTCAACAGCAGCGGCTCCTTCATCCTGGGCGGGCCGGCGGCGGACTCCGGGCTCTCCGGCCGCAAGAACATCGTCGATACGTATGGGGGCATAGGCCGCCACGGCGGCGGCTCCTACTCCGGCAAGGACCCCTCCAAGGTTGACCGCTCAGCCTCCTACGCCGCCCGCTACGTAGCCAAGAACCTGGTAGCGGCCGGTCTGGCGAACCGCGTGGAGGTGGAGCTGTCCTACGCCATCGGCCACCCTCAGCCCCTGGGAATCTCCATCGAGACGTTCGGCACTCACAAGTTCGACGACGGCGGCATCGATAAGCTGGTCAAGGAGCACTTTGACCTCAGCCCCCAGGCGATCATCCGCGATCTAGACCTGCGCCGGCCGATCTACCGGGCGACCTCAGCCTACGGCCACTTCGGCCGCAAAGATATCGACGCCCCCTGGGAGCGGACGGACAAGGCGGAGACGCTGCGGCGGGCGGCGGGTCTGCTCACGCAGGAGCCGGAGCCGACGGTCGGCGAGAGGCAACGCGCGTAGCCGGCCGTGTACGCCCTAATCGTCGCCGGCGGCGAGGGCGAGAGGCTGCGGCCCCTCACCAACGAGCGGCCCAAATCGATGATCGAGGTGGCTGGCAAGCCTATCCTGGAGTACCAGATTCACTGGCTTGCCGGCCAGAGCATCAGCGACGTAGTCCTCCTGTGCGGCTACAAGGCGGAGGTCATCCAGGACCACTTCAGGGACGGCTCGCGTTTCGGACTTCGCATCCAGTACTCCCTTGAGGATGAGCCCCTGGGCCGTGGCGGCGCCCTTAAGCTGGGCTCTCGTCTCCTGCCTCCTGGCGAAGACGCTACCCTTGCCCTGAACGGCGATATCCTGACCAATCAGCCGCTGACACCCCTTCTACGCTTTCACCGACGCAAGAACGCCACCGCCACCGTCATGCTCACCCGTCTCCGCAGCGCCTACGGCGTTGCCCGACAGGACAGGGCCGGTCACATCGTGGCTTTCGACGAGAAACCGCTGCTGCCCCACTGGATAAACGCCGGCCTGTACGTCCTCACGCCGGAGTTCTTCCGCCGCCTGCCTGAGCGGGGCGATCACGAGACGACAACCTTCCCCGAGCTGGCGGCCGAGGGGAAGCTGTTCGGCTACCCCAGCCACGCCTACTGGCGGACGGTGGACACCATTAAGGACCTGACGGAGGCCGCCGCCGAGGTGCGGGAGATGGCGCTAGAGACGGAGACCGCTGTATGACCGGGTCTCCCATCCGTTTCGGCACCGACGGCTGGCGCGCCGTCATCGCTGACGAGTTCACGTTCGAGAACGTACGCGCCTGCGCCCAGGCCACCGCTCTGCAGGTACAGGAGACCGGGCACGCTGACCGCGGCATGGTTGTCGGATACGACACGCGGTTCGCCTCCGAGGAGTTCGCCGCCGCCGTCGCCGAGGTGCTGGCCGCCAACGGTATCCCCGTATACCTGTGCGACCGTCCGGCGCCGACGCCGGTGATAGGCTACGCCATCCTTCAGCGCAAGGCAGCCGGGTCGGTGGTCATCACGGCCAGCCACAACCCAGCGCAGTACTCCGGCTTCAAGGTGCGAACGGAGTACGCGGGCGCCGCTCCGCCGGAGGTGCTGACCCGCATTGAAGCGCTCCTGGCGCGCAGCGGCCGGGCGCCCCGCCTGCCCCTGGCTGAGGCGAAGGCGAAGGGTCTGGTGGAGACGTTCGACCCGCAGCCTGAATACCTGGCCCACGTGTCGGAGCTGGTGGATCTGGGCAGCCTGCGGGCGGCCGGACTGCGGGTGGTGGTGGACTCCATGCACGGCGCCGGCGCCGGCTACCTGCGCCGGCTCCTCGCGGGAGGCAAGACTCAAATCTGGGAGGTGCGGTCGGCGCGCAACCCGGCGTTCCCGGGTATGCACAACCCGGAACCGATCCCCCGCAACCTTTCGCCGCTGCGGCGTGCCATCCGCCGCCACCGCGCGCAGGTAGGCCTGGCCACGGACGGAGACGCCGACCGCCTGGGCGTCCTCGACGGTGAAGGGCGGTTCGTCAACCAGCTTCAGACGTTCGCTCTGCTGACCTACTACCTGCTGGAGGTACGCGGCCTGCGCGGGCCAATCATCAAATCGTTGACCACCACAGGCATGGTCCCTCGGCTGGGCGAGCTGTACGGCGTACCGGTGCACGAGACCGCCGTCGGCTTCAAACACCTGGGCCCCAAGATGCGCGAAACGGACGCCATCATCGCCGGAGAGGAGTCCGGGGGCTACGCCTTCCGCGGCCACCTGCCGGAGCGAGACGGCATCGTCTCCGGGCTGTACTTCCTGGACCTGATGGCGCGGCGCCGCAAGGGCGCCGCCGACCTCGTCGCGGAGCTGTTCGATAAAGTGGGGCCGCACTACTACGATCGCGTAGACATCGAGATGTCGCCGCAGGAGCGAACGCGGATGGAGTCGAGGTTGGCGGGGCTGCGCCCGAACAGCATCGCCGGCATGAAGGTGACGGCCATCGACCGCATGGACGGCCTGCGCTTCCGCCTGGGTGACGGCGCCTGGGCCTTGATCCGCCTGTCCGACACGGAACCGCTTATGCGCATCTACACGGAGGTGCCCCGGGAAGAGCTGGTGACCAAGGTGCTGAGCGAAGTCCGTGAGCTGACCGGTGTCTGACCTCCGCATCCTCGACGACGCCGAAGCACGCGCCCGCCTGGACCCCGGGGGCATGGGCGCCGCCGTCCGCTACCTGCCGGACCAGTGCCGGGACGCCTGGGAGCAGGCCCGCCGCCTGGAACTGCCCCCAGCCTATCGTGAGATCCAGCGGATCGTCATCCTGGGCATGGGAGGCTCCGCCATAGCCGGTGACTTCCTCCGGCTGCTGCTCGCCCGTGAATGCCCCGTACCGGTGCTGAACCATCGTCACTACAATCTGCCTCCCTACGTGGATGACCGCACGCTGCTCATCGCCTCCAGCTTCAGCGGCAACACGGAGGAGACGCTATCGGCGTTCCAGCAGGGGCTCGCCACGCCGGCCAAGAAGCTTGTGCTGACCACTGGCGGCAGCCTGCTGACGACGGCCCGCGCCAACGGCGTCCCCGCCTTCGTCTTCCGGTTCCGCGGCGAGCCCCGTGCGGCGTTCGGCTACGGCCTGATGCCCCTGCTGGCGGTTGCGGAGACGCTGGGCCTTATGCAAGGCGTCGCGCGGGATGTGGACGAGACGCTTTCGGCGATGGCGTCGCTCCGTTCGCGCATCGGGGAGGAGGTGCCACAGGCGGAGAACGCCGCCAAACAGCTCGCGGGCAGGCTGATCGGGCGTCTGCCCGTGATCTACGGCGCCGAGCTGATGACCGAAGTCGCGCACCGCTGGAAGACCCAGCTCAACGAATCGTCAAAGGTCTGGGCGTTCTCCGAGCAGCTCCCAGAGGCGAACCACAACGCCCTCGTCTCCTTCGTGCTGCCTAAGGAGGTGGCCCGCCTGGTGTTCGTCGTGTACCTGCAATCGCCGGACCTGCACCCACGGGTGGCGCTTCACTACGAGTTCAGCCGGAAGACGCTGGCCCAGGCGGGGGTGGAGTACGCGGAGGTGCAGGCGGAGGGCAAGAGCGCCTTGGCGCAGGCTATGACCTCCGTCCTGATGGGCGACTACGTGAGCTACTACGCGGCGCTGCTGAACGGAGTCGACCCCACACCCACGACGGACATCGACAGCCTGAAAGCCTGGCTGGCCCAGCAGAAGTAGAGCCGCTCGCCTCCGGCTTACCGCTTGGTGTACTGCGGCGCCTTGCGGGCGCGCTTGAGGCCGGGCTTCTTGCGCTCCTTCACCCGTGGATCGCGGGTGAGGAGGCCGGCCTTGCGCAGGGGCGGTCTGAGGGCGCTATCGAAGACAAGGAGGGCACGCGTCATCCCGTGCGCCAACGCGTCGGCCCAAGCGGAGATGCCGCCCCCTGCGATCCTGGCATGAACGTTGAAGCGACCCTCCGTATCAGTCGTAGACAGGGGCAGGCGCACCTTAGCGTGGTGCAGTTCCCGTGTGAACACCTCCTGGAACGGTTTGCCGTTCACGAAGATACTGCCGGAGCCGGAATAGAGCCGCACCTGGGCCACCGCCGATTTCCGTTTTCCCGTGCCGCCAAAGTAATGCTCGCCCTCCGGGACGATGATCAGGTCGGTCTTCTCTTCGGTCATGACTGTTGCTCCCTGCTGGCTGCCGCCTCCCTCTTGCGGGAGGCGTTGATCTGCGCCTCGTGTGGGTGATCGGGACCGGCGTACACCTTGAGGTGCCGGAGGACGTGACGGTTGAGGCGGTTACGGGGGAGCATGCCGCGCACCGCCAACTCAATGACGCGCTCTGGGTGGCGCTCCATCATCCTGCTAAGGCTGGTCATCTTGAGGCCGCCCATGTAGCCCGTATGCCTGTAGTACGTCTTGTCTTCCATCTTGTTTCCGGTAACTCGCACCTTAGCGGCGTTCACCACCACAACAAAGTCGCCCATATCCAGATGGGCGGAGTATGTGGGCTTGTGCTTGCCCATAAGGAAACCTGCCACCTGCGTGGCGAGGCGCCCCAGCACCTGACCTGTGGCATCCACCACCTGCCAGCGCTTATCGATCTCGCCGCCCTTCAGGCTATACGTCTTCATCCGTTTCATCGTCTTCATCGTCAAACAACCCATCCTCATAACGAACCTTCATCAGGCAGAGCCCTCGCGCCGGCGCCGTAAAGCTCGCCACTCCCGGCTTGGCCTCCCTGAGGAGGTTCCTGAACTCTCCCGCCGAGAGCCTGCCTCTTCCCACCTCCACCAGCGACCCTACTATACGACGTACCTGATGGGGAAGGAAAGCGTTCGCCTCCACCTCCACCCGGATGCGGCGGCCGCAGCGCTTCACCTCCGCCCGCGTCATCCGCCGACAAGTGCTCCGCCGAGCGGCAAAAGAAGGCTTCGTGAACGCGGCAAAGTCATGCTCACCCACGAGAGAAGCGGCCGCCTCAGCCATCGCATCCGCGTCCAGCCGCTCCTCTACCTGCCAGACAACGGCTCGCATGAGCGCGGGCCGTTGGCGACCGTTGTGGATGGTGTAGCGATACCAGCGGCTGACCGCGTGTCGGCGCGGGTCAAAGGTCAGAGCAACCTCTCTGACCATCCGCACCGCAATCTGCTCCGGCAGGTGATGGTTGAGAGCCCGCACGAACACATCCGGTCCGTGACGACTGCCCGAGGTGAACGTCGCCACCTGCCCTCTGGCGTGGACACCGGCATCGGTTCGCCCTGCGAGAGCCACCCTTATTGGTTCGCCTGTTAAGCTGCGCAGGGCGCGCTCAAGCGCGTCCTGTATCGTTTCCGCGTTATTCTGGTACTGAGAGCCCCCAAAACCGGTGCCCTCGTACTCCAGGAGCAAGGCCAGCCGGCGGACTGATGCGTCCCTTACCATCCCGCCTATGGCGGAGCAGCGCCGCCTAGCCCTCCTCCGCTATCATCTCCAGTTGGGCCATGCGGGCGCCGTCTCCATGCCGCAGCCCTAGCTTCACGACTCGCGTGTAGCCGCCCGGCCTCGTCGCATAACGCTCCGCCAGGCTATCAAACACCTTGTCAACTATCTTTTTGTCGTACACGAAGCGCAGCGCCTGACGACGGGCGTGCAAGTCGCCCCGCTTGCCCAGGGTAATTATGCGCTCGGCAAAGCCCCGCACCTCCTTCGCCTTCGCCTCCGTGGTGATGATCTTCTCGTGTCGTAGAAGATCGGTCACCAGGTTGCGAAAGAGGGCCAGCCTGTGGTCGGTCGGCCTACCCAGCTTGCGCCCGGCAATGCGGTTAGACATCCTATTCGCCGCCCTCCTCGCCCGTAATCTCCATCAGCTTGCGCTTCCACTCCGGGATCTCCTCATCCTCGGCCTCAGCCTCTGCGGCCGGCTCGGCCTTCGCAGCCTTGGCGCGCTTCTTAGCCGGCGTCTCGGCCACCTCCTCTACCGCCTCCTGTGCCTCCGTGACGACGGGAGCGGCTTCAACTGTCGCCTCCGTCGCCTCCGTCGCCTCCGTTGGGCGGGTGGCCAGAATGGGACCCTCCCCTTCCTCCAAGGGCGGCGCCTCCATCACCTCTTCCGGCTGCTCGACGGGGAGGAGCTCCATCTCGTTCAGCTTGTCCTTCAGCTCGTCGTAGGACTTGCGGCCGAAGTTGCGCAGGGAGAGAAGCTCCTCTTCGCTATTCTCCAGCACCTGACCCACCGTCATGAGGCCGCTACGGCGCAGGCAGTTGTACGCCCGCATAGAAAGGTTTAGGTCCTCTATGGGCATATTAAACCTCTCTGGCGTAAGGACTACGCCAGCGCCCAGGCCGCGCTCCACCACCGGCAGAGGCGGCTGCCCCATATGAGCGAACAGCTTGAACTGCTCCATGATAATCTCGGCGCTATCGCTGACGGCATCGGCAGCGCTGATCGTGCCGTCGGTCCAGATCTCCATCTCCAAACGGTCGTAGTTGGCCTCCCGGCCGACGCGCGTGCGGCCAACCTTATAGTTAACCTTGCGCACCGGCGAGAACATGGCGTCCATTGGAATCACGCCCAGGGCCAGGCCATCGGCCTGGCCAGCGGGCACGTAGCCGCGGCCGGGCTCAACGTTTAGCTCCACGTGGAGCTTGCCCTTGGCCGAATCCATCGTCGCCAGGTGGAGATCCGGATTCGCCACTTCATAGTGCTCCGGCACCTGTAGATCAGCTGCGGTGATCTCACCCGCACGACCGCTGATGTCCAGTACCAGCGTCCCAGGCCGGTCTGAAGCGGCCCGCAGGCGCAGCTCCTTGACGTTCAGGAGGAACTCAATCACGTCCTCCTTTATGCCTGGAATGACGGAGAACTCGTGCTGTACGCCATCGATCCGCACAGAGGTAACCGCCGCTCCGGGAAGTGAACTAAGGAGCACGCGCCTGAGCGCGTTCCCCAGCGTGATGCCGAAGCCGGACAGCAACGGCGCCGCTATGACGCGGGCGAAACCATCCCTGACCTCCTCAACCTCGATCTGGGGTTCGAACGACGGCTGCTCCTCCACGGGCGGAGCCGGCACGCCACCTTGGTATATCTGAGTTTCTAACATTGACTATCCCCTACCTTGAGTAGTATTCGACGACTGTAGCGGAGCTGAACTTAGCCCCAATCTCTTCTATCTCCGGCTGCATCAGCACACGACCGATCATCTTCTCCTCTTCAACGCTCAACCAGGAAGGCGGACTCTTGCTGGCCAACTGCTCTTTCACTATCTGGAAGTACTTCGAGCTCTGTCCCTGCGACGTCCAGCCGATGACATCGCCCACTTTGAGAACGTGTGATGGGGTGTGCGCTTTGCGGCCGTTTACGGTGATGTGCTCGTGCAGAACGACCTGACGGCCCTGGGCGCGCGAATCGGCGAAGCCCAGGCGGTACAGAAGGTTATCCAGGCGCATCTCCAGAAGCCGCAGTAGATTATCGCCGCTCACGCCGGGGCGGCGCACCGCCTCAGCGTAGTAACGACGGAACTGCCTCTCCAGCACGCCGTATATCGCGCGGGCGCGCTGCTTCTCCCGCAGCTGAAGACCACGGTCGGACACCTTGCGACGGCGCGCGGAGCGCTGACCGGGGGCGAAAGGACGCCTTTCGAACGGGCATTTGGGCGAGTAGCACTTATCGCCCTTGAGGTACAGCTTATCGCCAAGGCGGCGACAGAGGCGGCAGACGGGTCCGGTATAGCGGGCCATATCCCTCCTAAACTCGACGTCGCTTGCGCGCGCGACAGCCGTTGTGTGGTATAGGCGTCACGTCGCGGATGCTGGTTACCTGGATGCCGGAGGACTGCAGGGAGCGGATCGCCGCTTCGCGACCGCTGCCGGGGCCCTTGATTCGCACATCCACCTGCCGCAGGCCGTGATCCATGGCGCGGCGCGCGGCGGCCTCCGCGGCCTGGCCAGCGGCATAAGGCGTGCTCTTGCGCGAGCCCTTGAAGCCGACTGTACCAGCGCTGGCCCAGGAGAGAACGTTGCCGTTTGGGTCGGTCAGGGTGATGGTGGTGTTGTTGAAGCTGGACTGGATGAAGGCCAACCCGGCCGGCACGTGCTTCTTCTCCCGCTTGCGCGTGCGTGTCTTAGCTTTGCGTTCCGCCATACGGACTCTCCCTACTTCTTACTTCTTGGTGATGGCTCGGCGCCTGCCGGCCACGGTGCGGCGCACGCCCCGCTTGGTACGGGCGTTGGTACGGGTACGCTGACCGCGAAGGGGCAGGCCGCGGCGGTGTCGTATGCCGCGGTAGCTGTTGATCTCCACCAGCCGCTGGATGTTCTGCCGCACCTGCCTGCGCAGCTCACCCTCGACGATGAAGTTGCGGTCGATATACTCACGGATACGGGAGATCTCATCGTCGGTCAGTTCTCGGACCTTGGTCTCGCCCGGCACGGAGGCGTGGGTGCATATCTTGTTGGCCACGCTGATGCCGATGCCGAAGATGTAGCGCAGAGAAACATCGACACGCTTATCGCGCGGTATGTCCACTCCAGCTATGCGAGCCATAAGACCCTCCTATCCCTGCCTCTGCTTGTGGCGAGGGTTGCGACAGATCACGCGCACCACTCCTCTGCGAACCACAATCTTGCAGTTGTCGCAGCGACGTTTCACTGATGCCGATACTTTCACGATAAGACCTTACTTGAAGCGATAGGTGACTCTGCCCCTGCTCAAGTCATAAGGAGACAGCTCTACCAACACACGATCACCCGGCAGTATACGAATGTAGTTCATCCGAATCTTGCCAGACGCATGGGCAAGTATAGCATGCCCATTAGGCAATTCTACACGAAACATCGCGTTGGGCAAGTTCTCCTTAACTACCCCTTCAACTTCTATCGACTCTTTTTTTCCCATAAGCGCTTCAATCCCCGCATTTTCAGGCCCTGCGGTGGTTCACCTCCCCTATCATCTGCCCCCAAAACTCATACATTACGGCAAAGTCAACACTTCTGCCTCACCATCGCGGATCGCGATTGTGTGCTCAAAGTGGGCAGACAGGCTCCCATCCAGCGTCCGCACCGTCCAGTTGTCGGAGTCACGCTTGGTGCGCCAGCCACCAACGTTAACCATCGGTTCAATGGCGATAACCATACCCTCCTTCAGGACGGGGCCGGAGTCCGAGTTGCCGTAATTCGGCACCTGGGGATCCTCGTGCATCTGACGCCCGACGCCGTGGCCGACGTACTCGCGCACCACGGAGAAGCCCTCGCCTTCAGCGTAGGCCTGGATGGCGGCGCCTATATTCCCCAGCCTGACCCCAGCGCGCGCCGCCTCTATCCCTCGTCTCAGCGACTCCCTCGTCACTTCGATTAGTCGCCGCCCTTCCGGCGAGACGTTGCCGACCGCTACCGTGACAGCCGAATCGGCCACAAAACCCTTGCGGACGCACCCCAGATCAATGCTCACGATGTCGCCGTCCCCTATCTCGCGGTCACCGGGGATGCCGTGCACGATCTCTTCGTTTATGGACACGCATACGGTGGCCGGATAGCCCTGATAGCCCAGGAAAGCGGGTGTAACGCTGCGCTTCTTGAACTCCTTCCGAACGATCTCATCCAGCTCCTTCTCCACCAAGCCGGGACGCAGACAGTCCACCAGTACCTGGAGCACCTCCGCGTTTATGCGGCCGGCCTCGCGCATGATAGCGATCTCATCTCGGGACTTCAGGACGATGGGCATGAGAGTCTAGCTCACCTTCTGGGGACGGCTCATCGCCGCCAGGAGCTTTTCCTTCACCTGCTTCACTTCCACCTCGCCGTTCACCTCGGTCAGCTTACCGTCCGCTCCGTAGTACTCCAGAAGAGGCTTAGTCTCCTTAAGGTTGACCTCCAGGCGGGTGCGAACGACATCCTGTCGGTCATCCTCGCGCTGGTGTAGCTCGCTGCCACAGCTGTCGCAGACGCCGCTCTTTTTGGGCGGCATGCTCAGCTCGTGGTATACGGCCCCGCACTGAGAGCAGTTCCAGCGGCCGGCGAGCCGCCGCACAAGCTCATCCGTCGATACTTTTATGTAAATAGCCTTGTCGATGCTCTTCCCTTCCCGGGCCAGCGCCTCGTCTAGAGCCCTCGCCTGATCGACATTGCGGGGAAATCCATCCAGCACGAAACCTTGCCGGGCATCCGGTTGAGCGATGCGGTCCAGGACCATGCTCACCGTCAACTCATTCGGCACAAGCAAACCTTGGTCCAGAATGGGCTGAACCTTTCGGCCCAGCTCCGTCTGCCTGCGGATGTTATCGCGGAAGAGTCCGCCGCTGGTTATGTGGGCCATACCCATATCCTGGGATAGGAGAGCGGCCTGAGTGCCCTTGCCCGCTCCAGGCAGGCCCAACAAGATGAGATACAAGCTTTTCGTCCGCCCCTACTTGATGAAACCTTCATACTGGCGCTGGAGAATCTGGGCCTCAATCTGGCGCAACGTGTCGAGGACGACACCCACGACGATGATCAGACCGGCTGAGGTGATGCCAAAAGCTTGTGAACGCCCGGTGAGGGCAAAATTGCCGCCGACGATAGCCGAGAAGACGAACGGCGCCACCGCAATAAAGCCCAGGAAGAAAGCGCCGCCCCACGTGATGCGTAACAGCACGCGGTTGATGTACTGCTCAGTAGGCCGGCCGGGTCGTATGCCGGGAACGAAACCTCCCTGCCGCTGTAGGTTCTCCGCCAGATTCTGTTGCTGAAAGATAACCATAGTGTAGAAGAAGGTGAACACCACAACGGTGACGAACAGGAACACCCAGTAGCCGAAGTTGGCGGGGTCAAACACCCCCTGTATCCACTCGGCGCCGTTAGCGACGAAATCATTGCTGGAGGTGGCGAAGATACTCCCAACGTACGCCGGGAAGATGATGATGGAGAAGGCGAAGATAAGTGGGATCATGCCCACGGTGTTCACCCGCAGGGGGATATGCGTCTGACCAGACTGGCGATACATACGGCCGCTACGGAAAACGCTGCGCGAATACTGGACAGGGATTTGCCGCTTCCCCTCCTGGACGATCACGATCAGGTACACCAGGCCGATCATCAGCCCCCCCAGCATGATAGTGCTGCTGATCGTGTCTCCTGTGCCGGTATAGAGCTGGCCGGCGACGAACTGAGGAAGTCCGGCGATGATACCGGCGAAGATCATGATGGAGATGCCGTTGCCGATACCCTTCTCGCTGATCAGCTCCGCCAGCCAGACGATGAACATGGTACCGGCAGCCATGGTGATGATCATGGAGAGGGTAGGCAAGGCCTGCTCGCCGCTGAAGCCAATGCCCACGGTACCGGCGAACCCTCCCTGGCTCTGAATCAGGACCAACTGACCGTACCCTTGAACCAGAGCCATTGGCACGGTCATCCAGTGTGTGTATATCTGTATCTGGCGCCGCCCCTGCTCGCCCTCCTTCGACAGCGCCTGCAGGGTGGGCACCAGCGGCACCATAAGCTGCATGACGATGGACGAGGTGATGTAGGGGTAGACGCCCATAGCGGCCACGCTCATGTTCTGAAGGGCGCCGCCGCTGAAGATATTCAGAAACCCGAGGACGGTGCTGCTCTCGAAGATGGCGGCCAACTGCGCGGGGTTGGTCCCCGGCACCGGCAGGTTCGCCACGAAGCGGAATATGACCAGCATGGCAAGGGTGAACAATATCTTCTGGCGGATGTCCGGCTGGAACATCGCGTTGTATACCGCCGTGAGCAGCTGGGGTCGCTGCCGTGGCTGCGCTCTAGCCGCCGTCGCCATCGCCGATCTCCTGGACGGTGCCGCCCGCCGCCTCAATCTTCGCCTTCGCGGTCATAGAGAACTTGTGCGCCTTCACAGTGAGGGGTTTGGTCAGCTCGCCCGTCGCCAGCACCTTCACCGGCCGCCGCAGCGTCCTGAGGATGCGCGACTCTTTGAGCAGCTCCGGCGTCACCTCAGTCCCAGACTCAAACCGCTCCAGGTCGCGCAGGTTCACCGCGGAGTACTCCTTGCGGAAGATGTTAGTGAAGCCGCGGCGCCGGGGAAGCCGCTTGATCAGCTTCGTCTGGCCGCCTTCGAACCCAAGCTTAGGCTTGCCACCAGACCTGGACTTTTGCCCCTTGACACCACGTCCGGAATAGGTACCGTGACCGCTTGCGTTACCGCGGCCTACCCGTTTTCGGGCGTGCTTGGATCCCTTAGGCGGTCTAAGTTCGTGAGCAAGCATTAGTCTTGGGAAACCTTGGCAACCTTAACCAGGTGCCGGACTGTTAAAATCATACCACGTATAGCTGGCGTGTCAGTATGCTCCACAGTATGGCCCAACCGGCGCAGGCCTAGCGCCTGGATTGTGCGCTTCTGGTTAGCCTTATAGCCGATGGCGCTCTTGTACCAGCTAATACGAAGCTTAGCCACCGCTGGATGCCTCCGCGGACACGGCCCGACGCCTGGCCAGCGCCTCCTCAGGGGAGCGCAGCTGGGATAGGCCCAGTATCGTGGCCTTGACGACGTTGGCCGGGTTCTTGGAACCCAGTGATTTGGTCACGACATCTTTTACTCCCGCCCCTTCCAGCACGGCGCGAACGCCGCCGCCGGCGATGAGCCCAGTGCCCGCGGCCGCCGGCTTGATTAGCACCCGGGAAGCGCCAAACCGAGCCAGTATGGGGTGCGGTATGGTGGAATCCACCATGGGGATGGTGATCATATACTTGCGGGCGATAGTCGATGCCTTGCGGATCGCCTCAGGCACCTCTCGCGCCTTACCCAGAGCGGCGCCCACGTGGCCGTCCCCATCGCCTACTACCACAACGGCGGTGAAATGGAAGCGGCGGCCGCCCTTCATCACTTTGGCCACCCGGTTGATGTAGACCACCTTCTCCGTGATCTCCATCTGGGAGTCGTCTAGTTTTTCCCGTTTGGCGATGTACTTATCTGGATTAGACATGACCACCTCGTTAGAAGGAGAGGCCTCCCTTTCGGGCCGCCTCAGCCAGGGCTTTTACGCGACCGTGATACTTGTAGCCGCCGCGATCAAAGGCGACGGTCTTGATGCCCTTTTCGACGGCCTTACGAGCGAGAGCGTCACCCACCTTCTCAGCGATCTGGCTCTTCTTCTTGCCGTCGCGTTGGCTGCGCACGTCGGCCTCCAGATCGGAGGCAGCCACCAGTGTGTGGCCGCGGCTATCGTCAATGACCTGGGCGTAGATATGCGTGATGCTCCGGAAAACAGCCAGCCGCGGCCGGTCCGCCGTGCCGACGAGGGTCCGGCGCACACGTCGGTGGCGCCTTATTCGCGCTGCGTGCGGAGTCTTGGTCTTCTTCATGCCTACTGAATCGCCCTTCCTGCCTTACCGGCCTTACGACGGACGTACTCACCCACGTAGCGGATGCCCTTGCCCTTGTAGGGCTCCGGCGGCCTCACCTTGCGAACATCGGCAGCCGCCTGGCCCACATCTTCCTTATTGATTCCTCTTACTGTTACGCGTGTGGTGCCCTCCACCTCAAACTCTATGCCCGGCGGCGGGGGAACCTCCACCGTGTGGGAGTATCCTACGGCCAGCACCAGACTCTTCCCCTGCATCTGGGCACGGTACCCCACCCCCTGGAGCTCCAACGCCTTGGCATACCCCTCGTTGACGCCGGTGACCATGTTGGCGATCAAGGTACGGGTGAGCCCATGCGCCGCGCGGTGGCGAGATTGATCGCTGGGCCGATCCACCGTTAGCACGCCGTCACTCAGGTTGAGCTTCATGTCCGGGATTAGATCGCGGCTGAGCTCACCCTTGGGACCCTTAACGGTGATGTGGGCGCCTTTGATTTGCACCTCCACACCACTGGGTATGGCTATCGGCACCTTTCCTACGCGGGACACGAACACCCCTCCGCGCCACTCTTGAGAACAGTGGCCATGGCGCTGGGAGCAGTGGCCATTGGGCCCTCAGATTGGCTCCTGGCCATACCGTATTCCATCTCCTCGTCCTTACCACACATGGCAGATGACTTCCCCGCCGAGGCCACGCTTTCGTGCTTCGCCGCCGGTCAGCAAGCCCTGCGAGGTGGAGATAATCGCGATTCCGAGCCCGCCGTAAACCCGAGGCGCAGCCCGCTTCTGGACATAGACCCGCAACCCCGGCTTGCTGATCCGTTGGATGCCGGTGATCGTCGGCTCTCTCTTATCCGTATAAGCGAGGTGCACGCGAATCGTCCGCCTAATCTCCTCCTGCCGCACCTCGAAGCCGTGGATGAAGCCCTCCTTCTTGAGAGTCCCCGCGAGCGAGATCTTGATCTTGGATGCGGGCATATCGGTGTAATCGTGCC
The DNA here is from genome assembly GCA_022564695.1 of Chloroflexota bacterium. Lineage (GTDB taxonomy): Bacteria > Chloroflexota > Dehalococcoidia > SM23-28-2 > RBG-16-64-32 > JADFNQ01. Next base: position 21,330 of record JADFKX010000013.1, read on the forward strand.
GTGCCTGAAGGGCATTGCGGATTCGGGTTAGCATGTCGGCGATCGGGTCAGTATTCATCGTCGTCTACCAGCTAGACTTCTTGACCCCGGGCAGGTGTCCCAGCAGGGCGAACTGACGGAAGCAGATGCGGCAGAGCCCAAACGTACGCAGGTAGGCACGGGGACGTCCGCAGCGCCCACAGCGGTTGCGGTGACGCACCTTAAACTTCGGCGTCTTGTTGAACGTCTTTTCGTATAGCGCTCTACGGGTCACAGGCTCTCCTCTAACGTTCGAAGGGCATCCCCAGCAGCTCCAACAGCCGCTTGCCCTCCTCGTCGGTCTTGGCCGAAGTGATGATATTGATCTGAAGGCCCCTGATACGGTTGACCTTATCGTAATCAATCTCGGGAAACATGAGCTGCTCGCGGATGCCGAGGCTAAAGTTTCCGCGGCCATCGAAAGCGCTGGTCGAAACGCCCTGGAAGTCGCGGAGGCGGGGAAGAGCGGCGTTCAACAGCCGGTCCAGGAACTCCCACA
>JADFKX010000137.1 GCA_022564695.1 Chloroflexota bacterium
CCCCATCCCCGCCTTCATCGCCCCAGGCAACCACGACCCCTACGTCCCGGAGTCTCTCTACCGCCAGATAGAATGGCCCTCCAACGTCACTATCTTCCGCGAACCCGCCTTCCAGCCCGTCGCCCTGAGCGATGGGCTCACCCTCTGGGGCGCCGGCCACAACGGCCCCGCCATGCGCGAGAACCTTCTCGAAGGCTTCCACGTATCCGGGCCCGGCCGCCACCTCCTCCTGTTTCACGGCTCCGACGCCCACGCCGTACCCGAGGGTAAGCCCGCCCATGCCCCCTTTCAGCCTGCTGACATCGGCGCTACAGGCGCCCACTTCGCCCTCCTGGGCCACTATCACCAGGCCCGCCTCTCGCCCCGTGATGACCCCAACTTCGCCTACCCAGGCACCCCCGAACCCTTAGGCTTTGACGAGGAGGGCGACCACTTCGTCCTCCTCTTACGCGTCTCCCAGGATGCCATCAGCCCTCAACTCCTCCCCTTTAACCGCATCAACTACCGCACCTTTCACTCGGACGTCTCGTCAATCCTTACTTCAGACGAGATCCGCGCCGCAATCGAGTCGTTCGCCTCCACCGAAGAGGGTGCCTCCGCATCACTCATCGCCCGCATCATCCTCCAGGGCCAGCTCCAGCCCGAGGTCGACTTTGACCGCGCCGGCCTCCTCAACGCCTGCGCGGAGCGCTTCGCCTTCCTGGATATCGTGGACTCAACCTACCCAGCCTACGACTACGACGAGCTGGCTGAGGAGTCCACTACCAAAGGCACCTTCGTCCGGCTTATCCGCCGCAAGATGGAAGCGCTCAGCGGTTCCGAGCTGGAGTCCGCTGAGACCGCCCTCGTCTACGGCCTCGACGCCTTCGACAAGCGGGAGGTCAGGCCACGGTGAGGCTGCGTCGCATCGAACTCGCGGGCTTCGGCTGTCTGCAAGCCTTCCAGACCGACCTGGCCCCCGGCCTCAACCTCTTCCACGGCCTCAACGAGGCCGGCAAGTCCACCCTCCAGCAGGCCGTCCTCGCTCTCCTCTACGGCTTCTACGACCACGACCGTGCCCGCCCCGACGAGACCGCCCGCTACGAACGCTTCCGCCCCTGGACCGGCCCCGATTACCGCGGCCTCCTGGAATACGATCTGAATAACGGTCGCCGCTTCCAGGTACGCCGCGACTTCACCACGTCCGACATCCCCACTCAACTCGTTGACCTCACTACAGGCCAGGACATCGCCCCTCAGTTCGGACGCGGCCGCCACGGCAACCTCCCCTTCGCCCGCCGTCACCTGGGGATGAGCCGCGCCGTCTTCCAGAGCTGCGCCTTCATCTCCCAGGGCGAGATATTCGAGGTCTCCCGCGGCGCCTCCCCCCGCGAGATCGGCGACGCCATCGCCTCCCTGGCTGACTCCGCCCGCCGCGACGTTTCCGCCACCCACGCTATCCAGCGCCTCAACAACCTCATCGCCAAGATCGGCACCGACCGTGCCCGCACCGCCGACCTCCCCCGCGCCCGTGAGCACCTCCGCACAGCCCAGCGGGAACTCCAGGCGCTGGACCAGGCCCGCCAGGCCCTCGCGGACAAAGCAGCCGAGGTCGACCGCCTCCAGAGCCGTCTGGCTGAACTCCAGGGCGAAATCGCCCGCACAGACGTCCTTCTGACCCGTTCTCAGACCATCGACCTGGCAGGCCGCCTCCAGGACCTGCGAGACGCCGATCAGGCCCTCAGCCGCAGCCAGGCCCGCCAGGAGGAGCTAAAGCCCTACGCCGCCGTCCCCACCCATCTCCGGGACGAGATCCAAGACCTCAGCGGCCGCCGCCACACCACCACCGGCGCCCTCCAGCGCCTACAGACCGATCTGGCCGAGGCCGGCGCCGCCCTGGACGAGGAGACCCGCCTCCAGTACCCCACTCTTCAGGCGGAGGTGGGCGCCCTCTCGCCGGACCAGCTCCAGGCCCTGGAACGGCTGGCCTATACGCCTCCTGCCCCCAGCCGCCGCCTGCCTGCCACCCTCCTGGCCGGCGCCCGCGCCATCGGCCAGGCTGTCGCCGCCCTGGCGCGCGGGCTCATACGTCTCATCCTCCGTCGACAGGCCACGCCCGCCCAGGAGCCCGCTTCGCCACCGCCCCCCGCAACGACCTCCACAGAGGCTGTTCTCCTCCTAGAAAAACACCGCCGCTTCCTGACCCTTCGTCCCGCCTTAGACAACCTGGCCCGTCTCCAGGCTGAAGAGAGCCGCACCGCCGCCGCCCTGACCGCTATCGACGGCCAGCTCCAGGGTCTCCTGACCACTGCCTCAACCGCCGCACACAGCGACATCCAGGCCTCTATCGCTACCTTCCTTCAGGCCTGCGACCTTCGCCGGGAATACGAGGCCGCCCTGGCCGCCGAGGAGCAAGTGGCTAAACGCCGGGGCGCCCTTCTCCACGGCCGCTCGCCCCAGGAGCTGGAGCGCCAGCACCAGCAGCTCGCCGGAAACCTTCAGCGGCTCCTGACCCTACACCCCAACCTGAAAGAGAGCGAATCAGACCAGGTTCTGGAGGAGCTGACCCATTCCCTGGCCGCCCTCCGACAGGAACAGCACAGCGCGGAGTTGGCCGCCGCCACCCTGCGCGAGGAGATCCGCCTTACCTTCGGCCAGCACCGCCCCCACCCGGAAATCGAGGAAGAGATCGAGCGCTGGCAGCGGGAGGTCAGCCAACTGGAGAGCGCCCGCGCCGCCGCCCAACTGGCCAAGGTCACCATCGAGGAGGCCGTCACCGAGGTCTACCGCGATTTCGCGCCCCGCGTCAACGAATTCCTCAGCCAGGGCGTGGACTTCGTCACCCAGGGACACTACACCCATGCCTACGTCGATCCCAGCACTCTACAGATATCTCTGGATGTGCCGGAGATCAACCGAACCATAGCCGACCCGCCCGTCAGTCACGGCACTCTCGCCCTGATGTATGTCCTCATGCGCATCGGCCTCGCCCAGCATATGAGCTCTATCGGCGAGCCTGTCCCCCTGGTCTTGGACGACCCGTTCGTGGATATCGATAGCCAACGCCTGCCCCGTCTCCTAGACTTCCTGGCCCGTCTTTCGCAGGAAAGGGGCATCCAGATACTGCTCTTCTCCAAGGACGACCAGATCCTTCGCTGGTTTGAAGACAGTGCCCTAGAGCCTCAGCACCGCCTTTACCACCTCCCCCCCCTGGACGAGCCGCGCTCTACGGTTGCAACCGCCGTCCTAGATCATCGGCTTCTGTAGCGTATCCCGTTAGCGCCGCCATCAACCGGGCGCATAATCGGCGTCATCACACGCATATACAAACACGAACCCACACAATTATGTCATTTCCCAACACAAACGATATCCCTCGCCTGCAACAGGTAGCGTCCTCCAATCGTCCTCAACATTGGACAGCGCTACACCCGACAGCCGGGTAGCGTCCCATTAACGATTATGAAAACTGCAACAGTACAAGAAACGGAAACCAGAACCGGCCTGAGGATTGCTTACGTCCTCGCCGACGCTGACGTTTGGTCGTCCACCTTCCAGACGGCGCTACAGGCTGAAAACTTCAACGTCTTCCCCTCCCAGGAACTGCACGATCTGTTCGACCGCGCCCACGACGAGACGCCCGACCTCCTCGTCCTGGCCAAACAGAACGCGCGGTTCGCCGTGCGCGCCTGCCTCGCCGTGCGTGGGCTCCAGGACGTGCCAACCATCGTAGTGATCCCCAGCGAAAGCGACTTCGTGCCTGTGATGGACGCCGGCGCCGACGACGCCGTTACGGCATCAAGTGACGCCACTGTCTTCACCGCTCGCGTCCGCGCTCTGCTCCGCAGGGCTCAACACTGGCAGACCGGCCAGACCGCCGGCATCATCGCTATTAGAGACCTCCTCATTGACCTCGACAAGTGCGAGGTAGTGCTGAGGGAGCGTCCGGTCTCCCTGACGCCCACTGAGTTCCGCATCCTGTCCGTCCTGGCAGAGAAGGCGGGCAGGGTGATTGACGCCCGCTCTCTCCTCTCCGCCATCCACGACCACGACTACGATGACCGCGAGGCTCAGAACCTGGTGAAGGTTCACATTGCAAACCTGCGGCGCAAGCTGGAGGACGGCCGCGATGGCAACCCCTACATCCTCTGCGTCCGCGGCTTTGGCTACTTGCTGGAGCGCCGTTCCCAACAGCGCCGGGATGACCCGCTCACGGCCTTGCTGGATGTACCCCACGGCCAGTCGAGCGACTAGCGGTCTTTACCTGATCTGAACCCCCCCTTAACTGGGCCTACACCATATTCCTGTCACGGTCTGTCCCGTCTCTGGTAGCCTGAACTTGCAAACAAACCCATAAATTGGGAGGCAGTGATGGGATTCTTGTTCCAGAAGCGTGAGCAAAAGACGGAGCCCCTAGGCTCATCTGATATGGCTAGCGCAACCGAACGCTACGAAAGCTACTTCCCCCGTATCTTCGCCTATGTGTACGCCTGCGTTGGGCGAGACAAGGACGCGCAGGAGATCGTAATCCAGGCCTTTCACCGCGCCTTTCAGCGCGCGGGCAGCAGCGATGAGGCCCGGTTCCGAACTGTACTTTTTCGCTCTGCACGGCGTATGTGCAGACCTGTAATGAAGACCCGAAGGCCGGACGACGGCGATTCTCTCGACCCTCGCGAGCATGAGGTGATGTCACTCGTGTTTGATGCCGGCCTGACCAGGGGCCAGATCGCCCACGTATTCCACTTCAATGAGACATCCGTCAACTCCCTGCTCATGACCGGCCTGCGCAAGCTCAAGGAGCAGACCTCGCTGGCGGCGGTAGCCGCCTACAACCACTTAGCCTGATCTCCTCCCGGGAAAGCGCACCATGACAATGCCGGAGTTCACTGCCGTAACCGCCGCAGGTGGCGCCGCTCTGATTTTGCTCTTCCTATTCGCCTTGCTGGCCATCGTAAAGGCCCGCCGCGCGCGCCGAGAGATGCAGGCGAAGATCGACGAACTGGCATGCCGCGCGGAGCAGCTCCGGCTGCTCAACCGTATCGCCTTCCTTCTGGCCCAGAAGACGAAGCGTGGCAGCGTCGTGCGCGCAGCGACTGAGTTCTTCGTCCGGTATATGGGCAGCGAACGCGCCGTCTTCTGGCGGCCGGACAGTGAAGGAGAACCAGAGGCGCCCTGGCTCTCATTCCCGAAAGACGGCCGTCCTGGAGCGCCCGCGCTCCTGCCTGAGGCCCACCGCATCATCCTCGCGCGGGCGGCAGGCCGCGGCACGGCGCCTCTCATCCTTCTCCACGATTCACGTGACCAGCGTCCTCAGCCGCTCAACATTGAGAGCGCTCCCGCCAAAGGCTTCACGCTATACCTGCCCCTCGGCGACTCCCAGCGCGAGGGCGTGATGGAGATCTACTCCGGCCCTGAGCCCTGGGGGCCGGATCAATGGGAGCTTCTGGCCCAACTAACGTTAGAGATCACCAGCGCCCTTCGGCGCGCTCGCCGCTACGAAGAGATGCGCGAGCAGGCCGATCTGGATTTCGTCACCGGCTTGTTCAACCATCGC
>JADFKX010000138.1 GCA_022564695.1 Chloroflexota bacterium
TCTGCATGGGAGGCCGGGTGGCCTACCTGATGGCCACGCACATCCCGGCGCTGCGGGCGACGGTGGTGTTCTACGGGGGCAACATAATGGTGCCCTGGGGCGAGGGCCCGGCGCCCTTCGATGGGACGGATCGCATCCAGTGCCCGGTGCTGGGGCTTTTTGGCGAGGAGGACACGAACCCCAGTCCGGCGGACGTGGCGAAGATCGACGCTGAACTCATGCGCCTGGACAAGACGCACGAGTTCCACACTTACGCGGGAGTGGGGCATGCATTTATGGTCGAGGAGCGGCCGGGCTATCGGAAGGAGACGGCGGACGAGGCTTGGGCCAAGTGCCTGGGCTGGTTCGAGCGGTATCTGAGCTGAAGGAGGGTTCGGTATGGAGTTCGGAGTACATCTGCCCCACATCGGTCCCTGGCACGACGGCGACACGCTGCGTCGGTTCGCCCTCGGCGTCGAGGAGATGGGATACGATTCGGTATGGGCTAGCGACCATATCGTCTTCCCCCTGGGGGTGGAATCGCGCTACCCGTACGCGGACAGCGGCGATTTTCCCCTGCCGGCCGCTGTGCCCTGGCTGGAGCCGGTAACGACTCTGACTTTCGTGGCGGGGGTGACGAGCCGGATTCAGCTGGGGACGAGCATTCTGGTGCTGCCGTATCGCAACCCGGTGCTGAACGCCAAGGCGCTGGGCAACCTGGCGGTGCTCTCCGGTGACCGGCTGATCGTGGGGGTGGGCGCGGGCTGGTTGCGGGAGGAGGCGGAGGCGCTGGGGATGCCCTGGGACGAGCGTGGCCGCCGCACGGACGAGCACATAGAGGTGATGCGGGCGCTGTGGACGCAGGAGGCCCCGGCGTTCGAGGGGAAGTTCTACCAGGTGAAGGGCGTTCGCTGCGAGCCGAGGCCGGCGCAGGCGCCGCCGGTGTGGGTGGGCGGACACGAGCCGCCTTCGCTGCGACGGGCCGCCCGGCTGGGCGACGGCTGGCACGCCTACTGCCTGGGGCCGGATGAGCTAGCGCGGGGCTGGAAAACGGTGCAGTCGCTGGCGCGGGAGGCGGGCCGCGACCCGGACTCGCTGACGCTATCGGTGCGGACGCCGCTATCGATCGCGGACGCGCCCGTCGAGAACGCGGCGCCTTGCGTGGGGAGCGTGGAGCAGATAAGCGAGATGCTGCGGCGGTACCAGAAGATGGGGGTGGCGCAGGTGGTGTTTGAGCCGCCTATCATGGCCGGGATCGACGGCGCCCTGGCGGCGATGGAGCGGTTCGCGAAGGAGCTACGGGGGGAGTTCGCGTAGGCGGCGCTACTGCACCGCCGCCTTCGCGCCTACGTGCTCCCGCACGAACTCGCCGATGCGGTCGATCGCCTGCTGGCCCTCGGGGAGCATGGAGGCGAAGAACTGGAAGACGTGGATCATGTCGTCCCAGGGCTCCAGGGTGACGTCCACACCGGCTTCCTTTGCGCGCTCAGCGAGGCGGGTGGCGTCGTCGAGGAGCACCTCGGCGGTGCCGACGTGGATGAGAAGCGGCGGCAACCCGGAGAGGTCCGCGTGGATGGGGGAGGCGAGGGGTGTGCGCGCGTCTGCGCCGTTGAGGTAGGCCTGCGCGCCCTCGATGACATCCTTCTTAGTGATCATGGGGTCGACCTCGGCCTTCGTGGTCATCGAGTCGCCGGTCATCTCCATGTCTACCCAGGGCGAGAGGCAGACGGCCGCCGCGGGCAGCGGGTCGCCGGCGTCGCGCAGGGAGATGAGGGTGGCGACGGTGAGGCCGCCGCCGGCCGAGTCGCCAGCGATCACGATCCTGGCCGGGTCTACGCCGGTGGAGAGCAACCAGCGGTAGGCTGTCGTGGCGTCTTCGATGGCGGCGGGGAACGGGTGCTCCGGGGCCAGCCGATAGTCGATGGCGAGGGCCCGCGCGCCGGACGCGCGTGACAGGCGGGAGATCATCTCGCGGTGGGAGTTGATGGAGCCTATGGCGTAGCCGCCGCCGTGGAGGTAGTAGATAACCCGCTCGGCGTCCGTGCCGGGGGCGGCGATCCACTCGGCGGGGATGCCGCCAGCGTCCACCGGCTCGCGCGTGACGTCGTCCGGGACGGGGAACATGGTGGTGACGGCTTCCATGGCGGCGCGGCGCTGCTCGATGGGGGCGCCGTGAAGGTCCGGCTGTGACTTTATGGTCTGGATGATCGTCTGAAGCTGCTCGCTGGCCATGGGCGTCCTCCTTGCAGTGTTCAAGGGTTGAAAGCAAAACAATGGTGCGCGAAAAGCGCGGCGGCTGTCAACCGGACGGCTCCGCTACGCCACCAGCGTGGCGCTGATACCCAGCACCGACAGTATCTCGTCCGCGTCGTCGGGGTGCTTCTCGGCGAAGGCCCAGAGGAGGCCGAAGCAGCCGGAGACCATCATGTCGCCGTGGGGGACGGCGAAGTAGGGGTTCAGAACGCTACCGCGGAGCTTGGCGCGCTGGGGGCCGGTGACGGCGAGGAAGGGGCCGTCCGTTGGTCCTTCGACGGACTCAGGGCGAGCGGGGCCGTCCGCGTAGTAGACGCCGTGGCCCTTGCTCTGGAACACCTCCTCGTGGCGGAGGGTACCGGCGATGAGGCGCCGGGTGAAGTCGACGAACTGATCGGCGCTGACCTCGCCGGTGTGGTGCTCGTAGAGGGAGTGGATGCGGGTGCCGTGGAGGTGGAAGGCGAGGGCGTGCATGTTGCCGAGGTTGAGGAGGAGCTGCTCCTGGTGGGCGGCGACCTGGGTGTCCTGGAGGGCGCCGAGGGCGGCGGCGGGCCCGGTGTCCAGGAATACGGTCGGCGTGTCGGCGTCCGCGGCGGCGACCAGGGTGCGGGCGCGGGTGAGGTACTCCGGCAGCTCGTCGGGCAGGTAGGCGAAGGCGCGCAGGTCGTTGCGCTCGTCGACGACGCGGCGGAGGTGGTCGAAGCGGAACAGGCGGTCGGAGTAGCCGGGGGGCGAGGCGCCGTGGTCGAGGCAGCCGAGGGCGAGGCCGTCGAAGCGGGTGTCAACATCGAAGGCGGAGAAGGCGGTGCGGATCGCGTTCAGGTCAAGGTCGCGGAGGGGGATGTGCTCTCCCTGGGCGGCGTCAACCTCGTCCTCGGACAGGAGCGTCACGCCCATGCGCTGGACGTTGTCGAGGTCGTCGTCGAACGTCTTCGCCGCTTCGGGGGTGGCGAGAGCGGGGAGGCCGGCCTTGAGGTGGGCCTCCAGGGCCCAGTGGCAGGGGCCGCCGCCGGCGGTGACGCCGGTGAGCACGACGGCGCGGCGGTCGCTGGTGGCGGCGCGGATGCGGTGGGCGGCGATCTGTGTGGAGGAGGGCATGATCATCTGGAGGGCGTTCTCGATAGGCTGGGCGGAGTCAAAGAGGAGGATGTCCTGGGTGCCGGTGCCCATATCGACGGCGAGGATGCGCATTACGCTAGATATGATAGCATCGGCGTTCACCGGATGTTTCCTTTGGCGGATGTAGCGAGGGGGAAGGTGATGAGTCTATATAAGGTCGACATAATACGAACAGAAACGTTTTGAGATTCAACGATTGGAGCGACGAAAATGGCGCTGGACAACGATAGACAAGCTGAGGAGAGAAATAAGCATTCAAATAAACTGGACGGTCGTAACGCCGGGGGTGTTTGTCCGTTTATAATATGGCACATAGCTCAGGGAGGAGAGGGATCATGAAGAGGACGCTGATCTTATCGGTGCTTGTCGCGGGGGTCGCGCTGGCGCTTGCCGCAGGGTCGTACTCTGCGCTGGCGGGTACGGATCCGCTTACGGATGTAGCCGGCGTTGTGATGGGTCAGGAAGATCCCGAAGACGATCCCGACGCCGATGATGACGAAGCTGATGACGACGGCATCGCGGTAGAATCGCACGGCGACGGTGGCGCAGGCAACGTAGCACTGGTGATCGGGGAGGCGTTCGGTGCGAGCGACGAGGATGTGCTGGCGCTGCGCGAGGCCGGGATCGGTTTCGGCGCGATCTTCAAGCTTTACTTGCTAGCTGCGGCCGGCGATGAGACGGCGGCGGCGATACTGTCTTCCGGCGAGAAGGGCGAAGGCGGCTTCGCCTTCGGTAAGCTGTTCAAGGAGCTGTCGGACGAAGTGTCGGTGCTGTCGGCGGGAGAAGACGGTATGCCGACGAATTTGGGGAAGGCCGTTTCGGGTTTGAAGAAGGATGATACGGTGGTAACCGGCGCAGCCGACGTTGACGGCGATGAGGACGACGGCGATGGGCCGCCGGAGCACGCGCCGGCACACGGCCGAAACAAGGACTAACCGCTAAGAAGTAGAGATCTGAGGCGGCGGGCGTGAGCCCGCCGCTTTTCGTTTCGGCGCCGGGGGGGTTAGGCCGGGATGCGCTCCGTGCCGCCCATGTAGGGGCGCAGGGGTTTCGGGATCAGCACGGAACCGTCCGGCTGCTGGTAGTTCTCCAAGACGGCGATTAGCGTGCGGGGGAGGGCGAGACCGGAGCCGTTGAGGGTATGGGGGTGCTCCAGGTGGGCCTGCCTACCGGCAGGCAGGCGTCCCTTCTCGCGGCGGTAGCGGATGTTGGCGCGGCGGGCCTGGAAGTCGGTGCAGTTGGAGCAGGAGGAGACCTCCAACCACTCACGGCAGCCGGGGGCCCACATCTCTATGTCGTAGGCCTCGGCGGCGCTGAAGCCGAGGTCGCCGGCGCAGAGCTGGACGATGCGGTGGGGGATGCTCAGGGCGAGGCAGACGGATTCGGCGTCGCGCACGAGGCCCTGGAGGGCCGCGGCTGACTGCTCGGGTTCGACGAACGTGTACAGCTCTACCTTATCGAACTGGTGGCCGCGCTTGATGCCGCGGACGTCGCGGCCGGCGGACATCTTCTCGCGGCGGAAGCAGGGGGTGCAGGCGACGTAGCTGAGGGGGAGCGTGCCCGTCTCCAGGATGTCGTCGCGGTGCATGTTGGTGAGCGCTACCTCGGCCGTGGGGATGAACCAGAAGTCCTCCTCGGCGTCGTGGTACATGTTGTCGGCGAACTTGGGGAGCCAGCCGCCGGCCCACATGTTCTCCTCCTTGATCATCGCCGGTGGGTAGACCTCCGTGTAGCGGTCGTCTTTGAGGTGGAGGTCCAGCATGAAGGCGATGAGGGCGCGCTGGAGGCGGGCGCCGAGGCCTTTGAGGATGTAGAAGCGGGAGCCGGAGAGCTTGGAGCCGCGCTCGAAGTCGATGATGTCCAGCGCCTCGCCCAGCTCCCAGTGAGGCTTGTGGAAGGTGGGTTGCACGGGCTCGCCCCGTGTGCGGATCACTACGTTGGCCGATTCGTCCGTGCCGTCAGGTACGGCTTCGGCGGGTAGGTTGGGCACCTGGAGGAGGAGGTCGCGCAGGCGGCGGTCCATGTCGCGGAGCTGATCCTCGAGGCCACCTAGCTTATCGCCGAGGAAGGAGGAGCGGGCGACGAGGTCGGAGCGGCGGTGCTCGGCGTGCTTCGCCTCTCTGGTCTCGGCGG
>JADFKX010000139.1 GCA_022564695.1 Chloroflexota bacterium
ATAGTCTAGCGGCCAAGGACGCCACCCTTTCAAGGTGGAGATCGCGGGTTCGAATCCCGCTGGGGGCACCACAAGCCTTTCGCCTGCCGACCAGCACAAGGAGCACTCATGAGCGAATTCCAGGACATCCTCTTCCAAAAGCACGGCCGTGTACGCGGCGCCGCCTGGATCACCATCAACCGTCCAGACGTCATGAACGCCTTCACCGGTCAGACGCTCACCGAGATGCGCCAGGCAGTCGAGGACGCCTGCGCCGACCCCGACGTCGGCGTCATCGTCATCACCGGCGCCGGCGATCGTGCCTTCTGCGCCGGTGGCGACGTCCGCTGGCTCCAGGAGGTCCAGCGGGAGGGAGCCAGCGCACCCGCGCCCATGGACCCCCACGCCGGCATAGAGGACTGCATGAAGCCCGTGATCGCCCGTGTCAACGGCTACGCCATCGGCGGCGGCAACCACCTCGCCTACTTCAGTGACTTCACTATCGCCTCAGAGAACGCCATCTTCGCCCAGGTGGGCCCGCGCATCGGCAGCCCTGCCGCCGGTTACTTAGTCGCCTACCTGACCCACGTCGTCGGCGCCAAAAAAGCGAAGGAGATATGGATGCTCTGCCGACGCTACTCCGCCCAGGAGGCGTTGGAGATGGGGCTGGTCAACGCCGTCGTGCCCCTGGACAAGCTGGACGAAGAGGTCGACCGCTGGTGCACGGAGCTGCTGCAGAAGAGCCCTGGCTGCCTCAAGATCCTCAAGTCCTCCTTCCGCACCCTGTACCAACCCCTACGAGACGCCTCGCACCGCGACTGGGTGAAGGAGCTGGCGCCCGATTTCTTCGCCAGCGGCGAGGCGGACGAGGGGAAGAACGCCTTTCTTGAGCGACGAGAGCCCGATTTCTCCCGGTTCCCGCGCTAGACGGTCTGCGGGCCCCTTGCCTGAACTTGGGTTGAACCCAGCGCTACCGCTCTGCTAGACTGAGCCGTCGGAGGCTTAGTGAAATATGGAACTAACTCGACCAACCCCCCGGAGAGGACTCTAACCCATGGGCCTTATCATCACCGCTCTGGTCGGCGCTGGCTGCGCGGCCCTCTTCTCCATCTATCTCACCCGAGGCATCCTAGCTGAAGACACGGGAACTGATGCCATGCGGCAGATCGCCGCCGCGATTCAGGAAGGTGCGGCGGCGTTCCTCAGGCGCGAGTACTTATTCCTGTCGGCGTTCGTAGTCCTGGTCGCCGCCGTCATCGCCGTGTTAGTTGACTTCGACGTGCTCGATAAGTTCGAGGAGCTCGGCATCGGTGAGCAGGGCAAACTCACGGACGTACCCCGCACCGCGATCGCTTATGTCATCGGCGCCATCGCCTCCGCGAGCGCCGGCTACATCGGCATGAACATAGCCGTACGTGCCAACGTCCGGACGGCGGCGAAGGCCCGCGAGGGGTTGAACCCGGCGCTGCGTATCGCCTTCTCCTCCGGGGCGGTCATGGGCATCACGGTCACCGGCCTGAGCCTTTTCTGCCTCACAACCCTATATCTGATCTTCCAAGACGTGCGACCGCTTGTCGGCTTCGCCTTCGGCGCCTCTTCCATCGCCCTGTTCGCTCGTGTCGGGGGTGGGATATTCACAAAGGCAGCCGATGTGGGCGCCGATCTCTCGGGCAAGATCGAGGCCGGTATTCCCGAGGACGACCCGCGAAACCCTGCCGTCATCGCTGATAACGTTGGCGACAACGTCGGCGACGTCGCCGGCATGGGCGCCGACCTGTTCGAGTCGTACACTGGCGCCATCGTCGCCACCATGACCCTGGCCACGATAGCGGTAGTTGGAGCCGGTGAGAACGCGGTCTTCGACCCCTCCGCCATTATCGACTACGATTCCGACGCCTTCGTGCTGCCGCTCCTCATCATGGGTATCGGCATCTTCGCCTCCATCATCGGCACTTTCCTTGTCCGCACCGGCGAGGAGGCATCGATAGGGCGATTGCTCTGGGCCCTGCGTACCGGGGTGTTCGGCGCCGGGGCGCTGGTTCTCCTCGGCACAGCCATCGCCGTCATTGCTCTGGATCTGGAGTTCGAGCTGTTCTGGGTGGTGCTGGTAGGCCTCGTCACCGGCCAGGTGATAGGCACGGCAAGCGAGTACTATACGGCGTACGAGTACCGTCCCACTAAGAACCTGGCCGCTCAGTCGGAGACCGGCGCGGCGACGATTATCATTGGCGGCCTCGGCCTCGGCATGCTTTCCACGGCGATCCCCCTCCTGGCGATCGTGGCCGCGATCGGGATCACCTTCGAGCTGGCGGGGCTCTACGGCATCGCTCTGGCGGCGGTCGGCATGCTCGCGCCTCTCGGCATCACCCTGGCGACCGACGCCTACGGCCCCGTCGCCGACAACGCAGGCGGCATCGCCGAGCAGACACACCTGCCGGCGGAAGTGCGTCAGCGAACGGACGCCCTGGATAGCCTTGGCAACACCACCGCGGCCACCGGCAAGGGCTTCGCCATAGGCTCCGCCGTCCTGACGGCGCTAGCCCTTATGGTCAGCTATGCGCAGGTCATGGGGATCGATACGCTTAACCTCCTTGAGGTCGAGGTGCTGATCGGAGTGTTCATCGGCGCACTCATGCCGTTCGTGTTCGGCGCTCTTACCATGCTCGCGGTAGGCCGCGCCGCCAAGGAGATGGTGAACGAGGTGCGGCGTCAGTTTCGCGAGCACCCCGGCATCCTAGATGGCACGGAACAGCCCGACTATACCCGCGCCGTCTCTATCTCAACCGATGGCGCCCTGCGCGAGATGATCCTGCCGGGCGCGCTCGCCATCACCGTCCCCATTCTGGTAGGCGCCCTGATAGGCGCGGAGGCGCTGGGCGGGCTCCTGGTCGGCTCCATCGCGGCCGGGTCGCTTCTCGCCCTCATGATGGCTAACGCCGGCGGCGCCTGGGACAACGCGAAGAAGTACATCGAGGCCGGCGCGCTCGGCGGCAAGGGCTCGGACGCTCACAAGGCGGCAGTGGTCGGCGATACCGTCGGCGACCCGTTCAAGGATACCTCCGGCCCCTCCATGAACATACTCCTCAAGCTCATGGCGATCGTGGCGGTGGTGTTCGGGCCGCTATTCTTGTAGCCGCGATGGCACGGGCCACCTCCGCCGCAATAGAAGCTTCCGTCCAGAGACTCACAGCGGGCAAGTCCCCCCGTGATGCCCGCATCGCCGTGTTCGATTTCGTGCGGGACATCCCCTACGACTACCCGGCCAGCCGCGATCCCACCGAGGTGCTGGCTGCCGGACGCGGCTCCTGCTCAGGCAAGCATGCCCTGCTAGCAGAGATGCTGGTGGCCATGGGCTACCCCACGAAGCTCATGTACGCCCGGTATAACATGGGCGATCTCCCCGTGGAATGGCCTCCGCAACTTCAGCGCACCCTCGTCGAGGAGCACATTATCGATATCCATAACTTCGTGAGGGCCGATTTCGGGGGCCGCTGGGTCACCTTGGACGTGACCTGGGATGCAGCGCTGGCACCCTACCGCTTTCCCGTGAACCTGGACTGGGACGGCGAATCTGATACTGTTATCGCTGCTGGGCCGTGCGAGCCGTTCGAGGCGGATCAGACGCAGCTTCAGACAGAGAAGGAAGCGCTGCTGCGGGAGATGGCACCCGAAGTCTATGACCGCAGGCGTCAGGCGCTGGAGGCGCTGGCCACGTGGCTACGGCAGCTCAGGGGCGAAACCTAGTTACGTCTTCTCGAAGCGCTCCACGGAGACCACGAAGATGATCGCTCCACCCGTCCGCACCTCCACCGGCTCCGAGGGCAGGATGCTCTCAGGGAAGGGCAACGCCTGCGCCGGCAGGAACTCCGTTCGCGCCTCGCACTCGCTCCGTATGAGCGCTATGACGGTGTCGACGTCTCCGGCGTCCACACCGGAGAAGATCGTGACGTTGCCGCGCCGCAGGAAGCCGCCGGTGCTACTTACCTTCGTCGCGGGGTAGCCCCGCTGCACCAGCTTCTCGATAAGGGTGTCTCCGTCAGTATCGGAAGCGATGATGATAAGGAGCTTCTGATCGGCCTGTTGCGACTCCTCTTGGGCGGACAAGCTAACGGCCTATCGCTCCTCTTCCTCTTCGCCGTGCCGCTGCAACCGATCGTGCAGGGCGCGCCTAGTTTCGCTGCCGGGCTGCGGCGCCACCAGTAGCCCAAGGCTAACGCCTAGGCCGATGCCGAGGATGAGACCGAGGATAAATCGCATGACCGACCTCCGTCTACCTGAACTGAAAACCGTCTGTTCGGGAGGATCCGGGTAATCTGCCAGCCCGATACTAGCCAACCGTAGTATCCTTGTCAAGGGAATTCGCTTTGACTTCGCCTACTGAACCTGATACCTTCGTATCTAATATCGCGATTATATGTATAACCAGGTGAGCTAAATGGCCGACGCGCCATCCATGGACGTTTTCGTCTCCCTGTGCAAGCGCAGGGGGTTCGTTTTTCAGAGCAGTGAGATCTACGGCGGCATCGGTGGCTTCTGGGACTACGGGCCTCTGGGCGTAGAGCTTAAGAACAACATTAAGCAGGCCTGGTGGCGTGCGACCGTCCAGGAGCGCGACGATGTCGTCGGCCTGGACGCCTCCATCATCATGAACCCGCGCGTCTGGCAGGCCAGCGGCCACGTCGACACCTTCGCCGACCCGATGGTCGACTGCAAGTCCTGCAAGCGTCGCTTCCGCGCCGACGATCTGGTCGAGCAGAAGCACGAGGCGGAGAGCGTCCAGGGGCAAGCCGTGGACGTCGCCGGCGTGCCCTGCCCTGATTGCGGCGGCGAACTCACCGAGCCGCGCATGTTCAACCTGATGTTCAAGACGTACGTTGGGCCAGTGGAGGACAGCGCCTCCGTCGCCTACCTACGGCCGGAGACCGCCCAGGGCATCTTCGTCAACTTCGATAACGTCCTCACCACCTCCCGTCGCAAGCTCCCCTTCGGCATCGCCCAGATCGGCAAGGCGTTCCGCAACGAGATCACCCCCGGCAACTTCATCTTCCGCGACCGCGAGTTCGAGCAGATGGAGATCGAGTACTTCGTCCTGCCCGGCACCGACGAGGAGTGGCATGAGCGCTGGATACAGGAGCGG
Source organism: Chloroflexota bacterium (assembly GCA_022564695.1). Taxonomy (GTDB): domain Bacteria; phylum Chloroflexota; class Dehalococcoidia; order SM23-28-2; family RBG-16-64-32; genus JADFNQ01. The sequence continues at coordinate 5,117 of JADFKX010000139.1, forward strand.
TTCAACTGGTGGACCGGCCTCGGCGTCCGCAAGGAGAAGCTGCGCATCCGCGAGCACACCAAGGACGAGCTCTCGCACTACGCCAAGCGCACGGTGGATATCGAGTTCGACTTCCCCTTCGCCGGCTTCGCCGAGATCGAGGGGATCGCCAACCGCACCGACTTCGATCTCGGCCGCCACGCAGAGTCCGCCGGCCGCGAGCTCAAGTACTTCGACGAGGAGTCCGGCCAGCACATCGTGCCCTACGTGATCGAGCCGTCTAT
>JADFKX010000140.1 GCA_022564695.1 Chloroflexota bacterium
TTCGTCCAGTTGGTGTGGACCTCGAAGCGGTCGATGTCGCAGACGACCAGCAGCGGAGGATTCCCGAGGGATTCGCGGTAGTCCGAGACCTGTTTGTAGGCCGCGGCAAGGTTCTTGCGCTTCCCCTTGTATTCCCAGGCGAAGTGGCCCTTTAGCCACACATCGGCGAAACCATCGCCGTCGGGTTTCCTGGCGCCTTTCTCGAAGGCGTAGAAGTCGCCGCTGGGATCGGCCTCGTTGGGTGTTTGTTCGTTCAAGAGACGGCACAGGTCTATGAAGTGTTCCTGTGACGTGGCGCGTTCAACGCCACGCGACGCGCGCCATTTCTGCACGAACTCTGCGGGAGTCATCATCGCGGATTATACGCTGTGGTGGCGGCAGCGCCCAACTCGTTCCCCGCCTCCACCTGCCGCCTCCCCCTTCCACCTCTGCCCACGTTCGCCCTACGCTGAGCGTGTGCCCGTACCTCAACAACCTGTCCGCCTCAGGAGGAGGCCTGCGTCCAACCTGCGGTCCCCTCGCTGGCTCCAGAACAACCAAACGAAATACGCCACTCGCTACATTGGGAACCGGCCCTAAACGAGCCTTTTTCTGGAAAGTCAATCAACCGCCGGATACGGACACCCCAGATCAATCAAACAACCGGGGTCCGGCGGAGACCTCGCGGCTAGGAGCCGGGGCTGCCCGCCATCGGCGCCGTCCAGCCGGCCTTCGTTACCGTCTCCGCCTCCAGCACCCCCTCCGCCCGCGCGATGATCTCCCTCGTCTTGTCGATCACGTCCGGGTTCACGGACAGGGAGGTGATGCCCCACTCCACCAGCTTGCGGGTCATCTCCGGGTAGTCGCTCGGCGCCTGGCCGCAGATGGAGCAAGTGATGCCCCGCCGCCTGGCCGTGCGCACCAGCCGCTCCAGGGCGATCATCACCGCCTCGTTCCGCTCATCGAACTCCGTCGCGAACTTAGCGCTGTCGCGGTCGATCCCCAGTATGAGCTGCGTCAGATCGTTGGAGCCGATGCTGATGCCGTCGATCCCGACATCAATGAACCGGTCAAGGAGAAACACGTTGGAGGGCACCTCGGCCATCATCCACAGCTTGAACTGCTCCGACCGTCGCAGCCCTTCGCGCTCCAGGATCGCCTTCACCGCCGCCAGCTCTTCCGGCGTCCGCACGAAGGGGATCATCACCCACAGGTTGGGGTATTCCTGGCGCACCCGCTTGATCGCCTCGATCTCAAGCTTGAACGTCTCCTCGTCACGGACGTAACGGGAGGCGCCGCGGAACCCGATCATCGGGTTCTCTTCCACGGGCTCGTACTTCTCGCCGCCCTTCAGGTTGCGGTACTCGTTAGTCTTGAAGTCAGACGTGCGGTAGACAACCGGCCTGGGCAGGAACGCCTTGGCGAAGGAGCACAGCCCCTCGGCCAGCTTGTCGATGAACTCCTCAGAGCGGCCCTCATCGATGAACAGGCGGGGATGCTCCTTGATGTGATCGGCGATGATGAACTCCGCGCGCAGCAGGCCAACGCCGTCTACGTTCAGCTTGGCTACTCGCTCTGCCAGCTCCGGGTCCGTCAGATTGACGTACACCTTGGTGCGGGTCTGGACGTGGGACGCCACCGTGTGGCGCTTCTTCTCCTCCTCCGCCCAGGCCAAGCGAACCTCCGCCCGGCCCTCGTAGACGCGGCCGCGGGCGCCGTCCACGGTTATCGACTGGCCGTTGGTCAGGATCTGAGTCGCCTGTTCAGTGCCCACGACGCAGGGTATGCCCAGCTCTCGGGAGACTATGGCTGCGTGGGCGGTGCGGCCGCCCTTATCGGTCACTATGGCCTTCGCCCGCTTCATGGCGGGCACGAAGTCGGGAGTAGTCATCTCGGTGACCAGTATGTCGCCCTCGGTGATCTTGTCGATCTCAGACGGGTTAAGGATGATCTTCACCTTGCCGGCGGCGACGCCGGGGCTTGCCGGCGAGCCTTCCAAGAGGATAGGCGCAGTCTCTGCCACCATGCTATTCCCCTCTGCCGTCGCCTCTCGCGTAACGGTGACCGGCCGCGACTGCACGAGGTACATCTCCCCCTTCTCCTCCGCCCACTCGATGTCTTGCGGTGTCCCGTAGTACTCCTCCACCCGTTTCCCGATCGCCGCCAGCGCTGCGATCTCCTCATCGGAGAGCTTCTGTAGCTGGACATCGTCCTTGGGCACCTCCACCCAGCGGTTGTTCTCCTCGCCGAAGGTGGTAGAGTTCTCGTTGCGGAGGAACTGTTTCTCCTGCCGGGCTACGGTCTTCTGCAGGATGCTCAGCGATTCCTTGTCCAGAATGTACAAGTCGGGCGTCAATGCGCCCGACACGACTGCCTCGCCGAGGCCGTAGATGGCCTCGATTACTATCTTCGTCTTGTCTCCACTTACCGGCTCTATCGTGAACATCACGCCAGAACGGTTGGACTGGACCATCCGTTGCACCGGCACGGCCATGCCTACCTTCAAGTGCTCGAAGCCCGCTTGGCCGCGGTAGAAGATCGCCCGGGCCTCAAACAGTGATGCCCAGCAGGCCTGTACGGCAGCGACTACGTTCTCCTCGCCGATGACGTTAAGGAAGGTGCTCTGCTGTCCCGCGAAGGAGGCCTCCGCCAGGTCTTCTGCCGTAGAGGAGCTGCGCACCGCTACCAGCCCTTCACCAAGCTCGCGATAGGCGCGGCGGATCTCGGCAGCCACGTCTCTCGGCATTTTCGATTCTGTGATCAGACGTTTGATCTCATCGGCCACACGCTGGAGGCGGCCGCTGTCGTTGAGGTCAAGGTCAGACAGCAGTTCAGATATCTTCGGTTTGAGATCGGACTGCTCTAGGAAGTCGAAGTAGGTGTGCGAGGTGACGATGAACCCAGGCGGGACGGGTATCTTGGCCTTTGTGAGTTCGCCCAGGTTAGAACCTTTGCCGCCGGCAAGGCCGACATCGTCCTTGTCCACTTCCTGGAACCAGACCACTCGCTTCATATAGCGCTCCTCCTTGAGACAACCTTACGGGGCGGTCCTCCTGAGGATCCACGACAGCCAATTATATAGGACAAGTCAATATTTGTCCACCTAATAGCTTGGGCCGAGAGCGATAGACGTGAACTATGGCAATAATCCACTTAGCGTATCTACAGAGTGATGTCTGACTATTCGACGGTGACGGTCTTAGCCAGGTTACGCGGCTGATCGATGTCACAGCCGCGGCGCAGGGCGATGTGATAAGAGAAGAACTGCAAGGGGATAGTGGTAAATATGGGTGAGAGCAGTGGGGACGCCTCAGGGACGTAAATGACATGGTCCGCCTTGGCGGCCAGCTCTTCGTCCCCCTCTGAGCCCAGGGCGATCACCGTCCCCTCGCGCGCTTTCACCTGCTCGATGTTGCTCATCATCTTGTCGTGCATCTCGTCCTTAAGCGCGATAGCAATGACCGGCATCTCTGGGTCTATGAGGGCGATGGCCCCGTGCTTCATCTCGCCGGCCGGGTATCCTTCGGCGTGGATGTAGCTGACCTCTTTGAGCTTGAGGGCGCCCTCCATGGCCACAGGAAACTGGATGCCGCGGCCCAGGTAAAGGAAGTTGTTGTAGCGGTGAAACTGGTGGGCCAGCCGCTCAAACTCTGCCTCTCGCTTGGTCATCTCACCGGCCAAGTAGGGTACCCGTGCGAGCGGTTCCAGGAGCCCGCCCATCCGCTCTTGATCGATTAGACCGCGCGCCTGACCCAGATAGCAGGCGAGCAGGTACGATGCTATCACTGAGGCGGTGAATGTCTTAGTGCTGCAGACGCCGATCTCCAAGCCGCAGCGGGTGTACACTACGCCATCGGCGATGCGTGTGGCCTGGCTGCCTACGATGTTGCAGATGGTGATCTGCGGCGCACCCTGTCGTTTAGCCTCCTCCATGGCAGCTAACGTATCCACCGTCTCCCCGGACTGGCTCACCGATACGACTAGCGTGTCAGGCCCAATGATGGGCGCGCGGTAGCGGTATTCGGAGGCGTTGTCCACCTCCGATGGTATCCCCGCGATGCGCTCCATGTAGTGACGGCCGATCATAGCCGCGTGGAGGCTGGTCCCCATCCCCACAAAAACCACTCTCCGCACCTTGGTGAGCTGGTCTTTGCTGAGGGCGATGTCCATCAGTTGGACGGCTGGCGCGTCGAACTGGGCGCGGCCTCGTATGGTGTCGAGAATGCACTCCGGCTGCTCCATGATCTCCTTGAGCATAAAGTGCTTATGTTGCCCCTTGGCCGCAGATACGGAGTCGTACGGGATCTCCTGTGGCTCTTTCTCCAGGGGCCGTCCTTCGCTATCCCAGTAGGCAACTTTGGTTGCCGTGACCTGGGCTACCTCCCTGTCGTTTAGGAACACCACGCGGCGGGTGTGAGGAAGAAGAGCGGGCAGGTCGCTGGCTAGCAGGTTCTCGCCGCCGCCGTAACCAATGACCACGCCCCCCGCGTTACCCACGCGCGCCGTCACAAGCATCCCCGGGTGCTGGCGGCTCATCACCACGATGGCATGCGCCCCTTCCAAGCGCCCGATCGTCTTCCTGAGGGCCGTCACCAGGTCCTCGTTCTCGCTGAGGTAGTGCTCCAGAAGGTGAGGGATAACCTCGGTGTCCGTTTCCGAGGAGAAGCTGTGCCCGGCCGTCGCCAACTCCGTCTTGAGTTCCAGGTAGTTCTCCACGATCCCGTTGTGGATGACCGCAACGCCGCCGGTGCAGTCGGCATGGGGGTGAGCATTGATGTCGCTGGGCTTGCCGTGGGTGGCCCAGCGAGTGTGGCCTATGCCTTCGTGTCCATTGGGCCAACGGTCAGCGATGGAAGAGGCCAGGGCTTCCAGCTTACCGACTCGCTTGTGGATGGAGAGGCCGCCGTTCTCAGCAAGGACGGCGATGCCGGCGCTGTCATAGCCACGGTACTCCAGCCGTCCCAGCCCATCGATGAGGATCGGGCCTGCGGGGCGGGAACCCACGTATCCCATGATTCCACACATAGGCCAAGTCCCCTTACTGTCGGGCGTTCTCTAGTAAGTAACGTCAGGTGATGGCTGGGGTTATGCCCAGGTCAGAATTAACGGCGACTGTGTGTGCCTTCCAGTTCCGCGCCAAGGTGTTGGATGCGGCGGACCACCGCTTCCACGGTGGAGTCCGGCGTTGAGGCGCCCGCTGTAATGCCGACCCGTTTGCAGCCCTTCAGCCATTCCGCCTTCACCTCAGTCGGAGACTCAACGTGATAGGTGTTGGCCCGCTTCTCACGGCAGACTTCCAGTAGATGCTTTGTGTTGGCGCTGCTATGGCCGCCTACCACTAACATCAGATCAACCTCCTCCGCCAACTCGCTGGCGGCCGCC
>JADFKX010000141.1 GCA_022564695.1 Chloroflexota bacterium
GCAGAGGGTCCTAGTGGTGCCTAATCTTTTTAGCGGCTCTTTCTATATTCCCCACCTCCTTTCCTGTTTTTGCTCATCTCTTCCGTGAGTATCGATTTAAGGTCTCCTACAAAGTCCGGTGACGGCGTGGCTTCCTCCTGGTACTTCTCCCGGTGGAGGGTCTGGGCTACCTCCAACAGCGGCCGCAGGCGCTCCCGGTGCTCCGGGTATCTGTTCAGGCACGCTTTCAGAGATTCACCTTCCTGTATAGCATCCAGGCAATCAGCCAGCGCGTGACTTAGCGTAATAGTGGCCAACGTCATCCTCCAGTCGCCGACGGAGGGCGTGCAGGGCGCGGTGCTGAATTACCCGCACCGCGCCGATGGTCTTGCCGAGCACTTTAGCGATGTCAGGGTAGCTCAGGCCGTCGATGAAGCGCATTACAATGACCTGGCGCTGGTCCCCTCTGAGTTTCCGCACCCCTTGCCATACGTGCTCGCCGTCCACTTTGGCCTCACATGATGCTTCCGGCGAGTACTGGGTGCTCTTGGCTTCCACCGTCTCCGGGAGCGGAGCGGTGCCGTTACTGCGAACCTTATTGTTGTTCACGGTGAGGTTGTAGGCTATGCGGAGGAGCCAAGCCAGGAACGGGACTCCTCGCACTTCGTATCGGTGGATCGCTTCCAGGGCGTTGAGGAAGGTCTGGGCGGTCAGGTCTTCCGCCAAGTGAGGGTCGTTCGTCAGGTAATAGACGTGACGGAAGACTCTGAATACGTATCGCTCGTAAAGGACGCCAAAGGCTTCACGATCAGCCTTGGCCGCCTGAGCGATGAGCTCAGAATCATCGGCCTCTTTGAGGTTAGACCGACGCATAACCCCTCCCCATGGGCTAGCACGAACGTTATTTGTTTTCTGAGCCACCTGCCGACATTCCGGCAAGTCAACCGACAGGTAAACTCACTATCAATAACAGTGTTGGTATGCAGATGTTACAGTAGCGAATAGGACGCTTCAATGAACTTCTTGACATAGCTGATGGAAATTCGGTAAATATTCGTTTTCTCGATCCTGAGCTTGACAGAGCCTCTTCCGCCGCCCCCATAATTGGGTCGGTTTACAGTAAGGAGGGAGTACCGTGGAATTCAAGCAGGTGGTAGGCCGCCGTCGCTCCATCCGCTTTTTTGAGCCGGATAAGCAGGTGGAACGGGAGAAGGTACAGACTATCCTGGAGGCGGCGCGCCTGGCTTCCTGCGCCGTGAACGCACAGTGGCTTCGGGCGATTGTGGTTGAGCGGGATAAGCTGCCCAAGGAGAAACTGGATCAGCTCAAGACGCCGGTGGCCGCCTTGACGCTTGATCTGGCGCCGCTGCACATCTATTTCTTCTGCGATCTGGGCATCGTTAACCGGATCAAGGGGGAGCGGCTGAAGGAGCTGGTGGACGTGGGCGCCCTGGCCCCCACGCACGGATGGAGCCACAAGTTCGTCGACGATTTCGTCTACCCCCAGATCCTGGCGCCGATGACGCAGAACCGGGAGGGGTACCTGGCGGCGGCGATTGCGGACTGCGGTGGCGCTGCTCATATGGCTATGCTAACCGCCTTTGATGAAGGCTTGGGCGCATGCATGAACACCCCTAATCCGGGCCTCGTAAAGGGTGTGTTCGGCGTTCCAGACGATTGGGTACCCCTTTGGGTGCTGCTTGTCGGCTATCCCGCGGAGTCCTGGGAGGCGGGCGGCCAGCGGCCACGGCCACCCTTCGAAGAGCTTTACTTCGAGGGGGAATACGGCACGCCCTTCAAGCGCGACGAGAAGGTTGTGGAACGCCTAAAGGACGAAGGGATGATCCAGGCCCCGGCGCCTCTACCCGGACGGCAGGAGGAGATCCGGAAGCTGGCGGAGCGGTTCGGGCTGCCGTTGTAGCGGCGTGGCACCGGCAAAGCAGATACAGGACTATGCGGCTGTGCAGACGTGGCTTCGGGGGCTCCGCGAGCAGTGGGGCGAGGAGCCGGACGATTGGGAGCAGCGTCTTCGGGCGTTAGCCGGTTTCTGCGCCTTCGCCGAGAAGGACCCGGATACGGTTATCAAGGAGTGCGTGCGGGAATCGGAGGCGGGGATGCGGATCAGGCTAAAGGGGCGCCGCTTCTACAATGATAAGATCGCGGAGTGGCAGGCTTCCCTGCCGGGCGATAGGCCGGCGCAGGGGAGAGCGGGGAACGCGGTGCGCAGCTTCTTGATACACAACGGTATCTTCCTCCAGTCAGGGATGCAAACGTAGAGCCGTCTAGATACGCTCGCCTTCCGGCGTGGTCTCGAGTCGCTCCTCTGTGGAGGGGAGTGCGGACGCGTCCCCTAGCTCCTTGATGAGAGCCGCCTGGAAGCACTCCTCACCACATCCCAGACGACGACGGATGTAGGGGCGAGGCATGCCTCGCCCCTACGCTTCATCCATCTCCTCCGATCAGCCAGCGGCGCCAGCGCGGCAGGGTGTGCTCTCCGGGCTGTGGTTAGATATCGCGAGGGTTAAGGTTAAGAGGTGGTGAAGAGGGAGATGGGGGCAGCGCTGATAGCCCGTCAGGCGCGTCAGGGTGCTCAGGAGCCGCCTGTAAAGCGTAAACCTATATCTGCATGCCACGCAGGCCCATTAGGCCGCGTAGGTGCGCGATCTCACCCAGGTGGGTAAAGCCGTGGGTAAGGCACATCGTGCCGATGGCGTTGCTGACAGGCATCTCGCCCACGGGTTTGACGGTGGTACGCTGTTCCAGCGCCTGGTCATCCAGGCCGGCCAGGTACTCGTCGGTAGCTTTGGCTACGGCGTCCATGTAGGTCAGGAAGTCCTGTTTGGAGTTGATCCGCAGGGCCTGCGCGTCCTCCTGGCTCATCCCTGTCCCTTGAGCGATGCGGTCCAGTCCGAACTTCTTGTCCCATCCCTCCTCCAGCCATACGGTAGGTTTGTGCTGGATCACGAACTGGATGACGTTATCCTCCGTGCGGTAGTAGTGCCACAGGATGAAGGCGATGGGGCAGCCGTTATCGTTGGCGCGCCAGTGGAGCTGCTCTTCTGAGAGATCGGTGATGGCATCGTTGTAGGTGCTGTGGAGCTGGCGCAGGCTGGAGCGGATGAAGTCTACAAGGACGGGCATGGGGATCTCCTTTCTCGCTTGGCTAATCTAGCCCTGTAGATCGGGCGCTGTCAAGTTGCGGTGGGTATGGACCTTATCTTGACAGAGGCGTGCTCAGCGGCGAGAATGCCGACGATACCGGCGCATGTGGGAGGCGGAAGGGAACCCTGGTAGTCAGATGGACGCAGCCTATCGGCCGACGCCGCCTTCTGCGCGGCGCTGGCTACTTAGGCGTGGGCGCGGCCCTGGCCTGGGTTCTGGGCTGCGGCGGCGGCGGTAACGAGTTCCTCACCACTCTCGACCGCACTATCGCCCTCGACGAGGACGGCGTGCTGGGCCTGGGGCCAGGGGAGCCTTACGAGGTGCGCACTGAGCTGGCGGAGGCGGGGGTCGGCCGCGAGGAGCGGCGCCGCTCCCTGGTGGTATTCCACCACTTCGCGGACCTGCAGCTTCTGGATGAAGAGTCGCCGCTACGAGGCGAGTGGCAGGACTCCTGCCCCACGCCACTCTCGACGTCCGCCTTCCGCCCTCAGGAGGCTCTCACCCTGCAGGTGGCCGCCTCCCTGATCCGCCAAGCGAATCGTGTCAACCGCAGCCCCATCAGCAATCGCTCGACTGATTTCGTCCTCCACACTGGTAACGCCGCCGACAACGCTCAGTTCAACGAGCTGCGTTGGTTCATCGATCTCATGGACGGCAAGCCGCTTCAACCCGATAGCGGTGGACCTGGATATGAGGGAGTGCAGTCCGAGAGTCCTGACCCCAGGTATCCTGAGCTGCTGCAACGGGCACAACTCCAGTTCATCCCGCGAGGCATCAGCTACCCCTGGTACATGGCTCTGGGCAGCCGGGACGTTCTGGCCCAGGGTAGCTTTCCGCCCGACGATGCCTCACGCCAAATAGCCGTGGGTGGGGAGAAGATCATCGACTTGTCGCCCGGGCGCAAGGATGAGGTGTGCGAGGACCCCTCTATCCTCCTTGACCCCGAGCTGACGCGGGAGATACTGGCCGACGAGGACACGGAGGTGCGGGCGGTGTCGCCGGACCCTGACCGCCGTCTCCTCAGCCGCAAGGAGTGGATGCAGGAGTTGTTTGACAGCAATGAGAGCCCGGGTCCACGCGGGCACGGCTTCACTCAACGGAATCTGGATGAGGACGTGGCGTACTACGCCTTCGAGCATGGCCCGCTGGCGTTCATCGTACTGGACAGCGTGAACCCAGCCGGGTTCTCCTCAGGCAGCATAGACGCTGCCCAGTTCGAGTGGCTGGAGGGGGCGCTCAAGTCGCGCAGCAGCAGACACTACGATGCGAATGGGGCGCTGGTGGAGAGCGATGCCGGTGACCGGCTCATCGTAATCGTTAGCCATCATCCTCTGGACCTGCTCAACAATCCTCTTCCTGATCCCTCTGGAGAGACCCGCTTTCAGGGCCCCGAGTTCGAGGAGCTACTGCATCGCTATCCCAACGTGATCGCCCATATCGCGGGGCATAGCCACGAGAACAGGGTCACGGCGCGGCCGGACCCGGACCGTCGCGGCGGCAGCTACTGGGAGATCAGCACCACTTCGCCGGTGGCCTACCCGATGCAGGGGCGCCTGTTGGAGGTGGTGGACAACAGGGACGAGACGATCTCTCTTCTTAGCACCGTCTACGATCTGGCCGCTCCGATTGACCCCAGTGAGGCGGACGACCCGACCTCCGGCGATGACGTGAATGAGGAGCAGCTTGCGGCCGTGGCCCGCAGCGTGGCGGCACAGGATCCTCAACTGGACCCGGAGGCGGCGGGCCTGGCTACCAGCGATCGCAACGCTGAGATGCTGCTGGCAGCCCCGTTTGACCTGTCGGAGGTGGAGACGCCGGGACGCCACCGGGCCACTCCTACAGGCGGAGTGAGGGAGATGAGCCGCCGCGCTCTGCTGCGCCTGCTTGCGCCGCACCCCTGAGCGCTTCAGGGCGGGGAGAACCGAGAGCCCGGCGGACGATCAAGGGTTTTCGACGTTCGATCAAGGGGAGTTCCGTATCTGGTTTTTGATGGTTCGCTGACGGCTGTGTCTGGGGTTTGATCGTTCGGCGTGGGGTTTTATTTTTTCGGTCGCTCGGCGAATCTGAGGGATGGGGTCCGAGGCTTCGTTTTTATTGATCGTTTGACGTTCGGCCATTGAGCGGGCGCGTTCCATCATAGCGTTCAGGAGGACGGCGACCTGCTCCGCTTTGCGCTGTCTGAGGCTGGGGCGGGCGGTGGAAGTCATGGCTGGGAGAGGG
>JADFKX010000014.1 GCA_022564695.1 Chloroflexota bacterium
TAGGCCCGCCCCTCAGCTGCTACGAACAGCGAGCCCGTGAGACATATTACCTCTTCGCCCGCCGCTGTCGCCAGCACCTTTTCCAGCGTTTTGGACACTTCATTCTCCGCTTCGGCCTCGGCGCCCGCTTCGCGAAATGCGGTAGCCACCTGTTGCGGTGGCATCGCCCGCGGGTGGCCGGTCCGGACAGCCGTTACTCGGCGCGCAATGGGCGCTAGCTCCCGGGCCAGGCCGGTCACGTCTTTGTCGGCGGACATGCCTACTATCAGGAACGCGCTCTGGCAGGAAAGGTAATCTGTCAAGGTCTCGCGAAGGCGTCGCGCGGAATCGCGGCTGTGAGCGCTATCTGCTACCACGAGGGGCTTCCGACGCAGTATCTCCATACGTCCAGGCCAGGATACGTGTGCGAGCCCGTGCTGGATGGCTTCATCGGCAATGGGGAGGCCGCGCTGTGTCAGCGCGTCGGCACAGGCTACGGCGGTAGCGGCGTTCTCCAGTTGGTGCCGGCCAAGGAGCGGGAGCCGCAGGCTGAGGGCGCCGCGAGGCCCGTTTAGGCGGAACGTCTGGCCGTCCAGGTCGTGGGCGATCCGGCGCCAGGAGTAGCTCCCGGCCACGTCCACGATCGAGCAGGAGACGTCCGCGGCGGCCTGTCGGATGACCTCACGCGCTATAGCATGGCGCTGGGGCGCGATGACAGTGGTGGCGCCAGTCCTAACGATGCCCGCCTTCTCGGCGGCTATCTCCGCCACGGTATCGCCGAGAACTTCGGTGTGCTCCAGGCCTATGGCGGTCACGGCGCACACGTCCTTAGCTTCGAACACGTTGGTGCTATCCACGCGGCCTCCGAGGCCGACCTCGAGTACCTGGCAGTCCAGGTTGCGCTCACGGAAGGCGAGGAAGGCGAGCGCGGTCAGCAGGTCGAAGGTCACCAGGCGGCGTCCGTCGGGCGGGGGGTCGTCGGCCTGCACCGCCTCGCGGAGGACGACTGTTAGACGGGCCCACTCGTCCTCGCCGATCGGCTCGCCGTCGATGCGGATGCGCTCGGTGTAGCTGTGAAGGTGGGGGCTGGTGAACAGGCCGGTACGCAGCTTGGCGGCGCGGAGGATGCTCTCCAGCATAGCCGCCACGCTCCCCTTGCCTTTGCTGCCGGCGATGTGGACGGTACGGCGGCCCAGGTGGGGATCGCCCAGGCGGTGTAGGAGCGCCAGCAGCGGCTGGACGTTAGGGCGGTGCTGGAAGCGGCCGCTACGCTCGAAGTCGGCGAAGGAGAGGAGGTAGTCGATAGACTGGCGATAGTTCATGGCGTTTCGGGGGGAGGGGAAAGCGTGGCTACAGCGGCGCGATTATAGCACTGAAGGGGCGTGCTGTCTCCACGTGCTCGCCCCTATAATGGGGTTCGTGTCAGAGCCACCTCTGCCCAGCCATGCCCAGGACAAGCGCCGCCTGGAGGCGCTGCTCTCCCGCGTCTGGGCGCTCGCCGGGGAGGAGGAGCATCCGCTGGGCCGGCTGCAGGGATTCTCGCTGGGGCCGTACCGGCTTCTCGCCCTGCTGGGGCCCAAGAACAACGTGGGCGCGCGCTACCTTCAGCTCTTCCTCGTCGATTCGGAGGGGCGTATGAGCGAGGAGCCGGTCGCGTTCGGCCTGCACAACTCGGGGCCCTATCCCGGCTATAACTGGTTAGAGGTGATCCGCTACGAGCCCGCGCTCAGTATTCAGGGCGAGGTGACTGACCTGCGGGCGGCGGGGTTGGAGGAGGAGCTGTTCCGGGAGCTGTCCACGCTGGTTCCCGCCGGTGGCCATCTGATGGTGGAGTACGATTCGCCGGCACAGAAGGAGAGTGAACGCATCCTGGGGCTGGACTATCCGCCGGTGGCCTCGCCGCTTGGCTATCTCTTGTTCCGGGTGGGCTGCCGCTCCTTCCGCGACTGGTACATCTCCGAGGGGGGCCGCGAGGGGCCCCGCAAGCTGCTGGGGTTCAAGCCACTGAACGAGGGGTTGGCGAGGGAGCGGACGGAGGCGCTGCGGCGGCAGGTACAGCAGCTCCTGGCGAAGCCGGAGAGCCCGCAGCACGGGGGGTACGGGCGGACGGCGCGGCGGCTGGCGGAGGCGGTGCTGAAGGCGCTCTCGAAGGAGTAGGAAACGAGGATACGAGGTGCTAAGCCCACCTCTGAGATCGCATTTTCTCTAGCCTTTTCACTCATCAGGGCGTGATTTGGAGAGGCGCCTGGGCGAACGGGCCTCTCCTTGACACCTTGGGGCTTGCCCCGTAAGATGTCGTGTTGGCGATCCGTCTATATACTGTCGCAGTGGCGTCTATAGCTGCGGGCAGGGAGGACGGCTCTCGATTCCTAGTTCTAAGCGGTAACCCAAGCTAATGGAGGTGTAGGCGTGGTAACTGTGAGCGTAATCAAGGCCGACATCGGCGGCTTCGTTGGTCATACGGCTATGCACCCGGAGGTCCTGGACCTCGGTCGCGAGGAGATGGAGAAGGCGAAACAGCGCGGGCTCCTCGTCGATCATCACGTCAGCTACTGCGGGGACGACCTGTTCCTGATCATGACCCACGAGCGGGGCGAGAACAGCGAGGAGGTCCACAAGCTGGCCTGGGACACTTTCCAGGCGGGCACTGAGGTGGCCAGGAAGCTGAAGCTGTACGGCGCCGGCCAGGACCTGATAGCGGACGCCTTCTCCGGCAACATCCGCGGCGCCGGTCCCGGCTCGGCGGAGATGGAGATAGAGGAGCGGCCTTCGGAGCCGATCCTTGTGTTCATGGCCGACAAGACGTCCGCCGGGGCGTTCAACCTGCCCCTGTACAAGATGTTCGCTGACCCGTTCAACACCCCCGGCCTGATCATCGCCGAGGGGCTGCACGAGGGGTTCGCCTTCGAGATTCAGGACGTGCGCGAGCACCTGCAGATCACGCTCAACGCGCCGGAGGAGGTGTACGATCTGCTCATCTTCCTGGGCGCGCCCAACCGCTACGCTGTGAAGAAGGTATACTCCCGCAACACCGGCGAGGTGGGCGCCGTGTCCAGCACGGACAAGCTCTCCCTAATCGCCGGGCGCTACGTGGGCAAGGACGACCCGGCGATGATCGTACGGGCGCAGGGGAATTTCCCCGCCGTGGGCGAGGTGATTGAGCCGTTCACCACCCCGTACATTGTGGAGGGCTGGATGCGGGGCTCTCATCACGGGCCGCTAATGCCCGTGGCTCTGAAGGACGCGCACCCCAGCCGGTTCGATGGGCCGCCACGCATCGCCTGTCTCGGCTTCCAGCTAGCGGATGGCAAGCTCATCGGCCCGCGCGACATGTTCGATGACCCCGGCTACGACAACGCGCGGGCGAAGGCGAACGATATCGCCGATTACCTGCGTGCCCACGGCCCGTTTGAGCCGCACCGGCTGCCGTTGGAGGAGATGGAGTACACGACGATGCCGACGATCGCGGCCAAGCTCAAGTCGCGCTGGGAGCCGCTGGAGGCAGCCGAGCCCGCCAAGGCGTAGCTCCCTCTGCCCAGAGGGCCCGCCCAGCGAGGGGTCAGGTGGCGGTAGGCAGGGTTTCCGCTACGTTCGTCCGGTCCTGTATGATGCCGCAACTCCTCATCGCCACCAACAACCCCGGAAAGCTCGCTGAGTTCGAGCGGCTGCTGGCCGGCTGCGGCTGGGAGCTGGTGACGCCGGCACAGCTCAACCTGACGCTGCCGGACGACGAATCTGGCGAGACGTACGAGGCGAATGCTAAGATAAAGGCGCTTAACGGCGCTAGGGCCAGCGGCCTGGTCAGCCTGGCCGACGACTCCGGCCTGGAGATCGACGCCCTGGACGGCGGCCCGGGGGCGCGTTCGGCGCGCTTCCTGGGTGAGGACGCGAGCTATGAGGAGCGGTTCGCCCGCATACTCGGCGAGATGGCGGAGCTCCCGTCCGAGAAGCGATGGGCGCGCTTTCGCTGCGTCATCGCCCTGGCCGAGCCGGAGTCGGAGGAGGTTCGACTGTGCGAGGCCGAGGTGCAGGGGCTGATCGCTTTTGAGCCTAGGGGAGAGCAGGGATTCGGATACGACCCGATCTTCTACCTGCCGAACCAGGCGCGGACGATGGCCGAGCTGCCGTCCTACATGAAGGACGTGATCAGCCACCGCGGTCGCGCCGCCATGCGGGCCCGGCAGGTGCTGAAAGAGTTGCTCTATGAGCGAGAAAACAAAGCGGACCCTGCCGGCCAGCCCCTCCGGTCGTGACCGCATGGCGGCCCCCGGTCCCGCGCTCACTGACACGCTGAACAGGCCCTTACGCGACCTTCGCATCTCCGTCACAGACCGCTGCAACTTCCGCTGCACCTACTGCATGCCGAAGGAGGTGTTCGGACGCGAATATCAGTTCCTGGATCGGGCCGATATTCTGACCTTCGAGGAGATCACGCGGCTGGCGCGCCTGTTTGTCGGGCACGGTGTGCGGAAGGTCCGCATCACGGGCGGCGAGCCGCTCCTGCGCAACGACCTCGAGAAGCTCATCGCCATGCTGGCGCGGGTCGATGGCCTGGAGGACCTTACCCTGACGACCAACGGCTCGCTCCTGAAATCGAGGATACGCGACCTCAAGCAGGCCGGGCTGCAGCGGGTGACGGTGAGCCTCGACTCGTTGGACAACGACGTATTCAAAGCGATGAACGACGTCGACTTCCCGGTTGAGCGCGTCCTCGAGGGGATCGAGGCGGCGGTCGAGGCGGGTCTCGCCCCCGTTAAGGTGAACATGGTCGTGAAGAAGGGGGTCAACGACGACAGCGTGCTAGACATGGCCCGCTACTTCCGCGAGAGGGGGTGGACGGTCCGCTTTATCGAGTATATGGATGTCGGCAGCTCCAACGGCTGGCGGCTGGATGATGTAGTTTCCGCCGCCGAGATCGTCAAGACGATCAACGCGGAGATGCCGCTTGAGCCGGTCGATCCCGAGTACCGAGGCGAAGTAGCGCAGCGCTACCGTTACAAGGATGGCTCCGGCGAGATCGGCGTTATCGCTTCGGTCACACAGCCGTTCTGCGGCGACTGCAGCCGCGCTCGCCTCTCCGCCGATGGCAAGCTGTACACCTGCCTCTTCGCCACCAAGGGCCACGACTTCCGCGCCCTCCTCCGTACCGGCAAGAGGGACGACGAGGTTGCCGCTTTTTTGCGCTCCGTGTGGAAGACGCGAGACGACCGCTACTCCGAGCTGCGCGCCACCGCGACGCCCAGCCTCCCCAAGGTGGAGATGTCATACGTGGGCGGCTAGGGCATCGCTATGCCTGTCGGGAGTATCTGCCTCATCCGTAAGAACGGCAAGCTTCTCCTACAGGAGAGGGCTCTCGGGCGGCTCGGTGGCGGCAAGTGGGACTGCCCGGGAGGGAAGCTACAGCCGGGCGAGTCGCTGGAGGAGTGCGTCGTGCGCGAGGTTCGGGAGGAGACCGGCCTCACGATCAGCGCTCCTGAACTCCACGGTAGCTTCGAGGTCTACTTTGGTCCCGGCGACGAGCCTCACTGGGTCGTCCACGTGTTCTCGGCCTCTCGTTTCGCCGGACGGTTGCAGGCCAGCGCTGAGGGCAAACTACGATGGTTTCCTGAGGATCAGCTCCCTTACGAACGGATGTGGCCTAGCGATCAGCACTGGCTGCCTGCTATCCTGGCGGGTCATCGGGTCCAGGCCACGTTCTGGTTTGACGAGAACGCCGAGAAGTTGCTGAGACATTCAGTAGCCCTCGGGTAGCGGGCCCATCGCCATTGCACATCCCCTGTCCCGGTGATGTAATGGGCACGTTATGGCCGCTCCCCGCCGTAAGGCGAAGCTGACCCACGTAAACCGGGCGGGCCGCCCCCGCATGGTGAACGTCTCCGCCAAGGCGGACAGCGCTCGCCAGGCGACGGCCAAGGGCTCCGTCTTCATGGCCGCGGAGACGCTGGCCCTGATCACGTCCGGCAAGGCGGCCAAGGGCGATGTCCTCACCACGGCGCAGATCGCTGGCATCATGGCCGCCAAGCGCACCCACGAGCTCATTCCGCTCTGCCACCCGCTGCCCCTCACCGGCATCGACGTCTCGCTGGAGCCGGACGAGGGGCGGAGCGCTGTCGATATCAGCGCCACGGTGCGCACCACGGCGAAGACGGGCGTGGAGATGGAGGCGCTGACGGCGGTGTCCGTGGCCGCGCTCACCGTCTACGATATGCTCAAGGCTGCCCAGCGGGATATCCGCATCGGCGATATCAGGCTGGTGCGCAAGACGGGCGGCAAGAGCGGCGATATCGCGCTGGAGTGAGCCTAACGTTTCGCTTCCGCCTGGCGCTCCAGCAGCAGCTCCACCACCCGGGTGAGGGCGCTGTAGGCGTAGACGATGTAGTCGCGGGGGTGGAGATCCTCCAGCTTCTTCAGCGTTTCATCGCGCAGGGCCACGGGGTCCGTCTGGTCCAGCGCCAGCGCCGTCATGTCCTGGCCCATCTCCAGCTCGTACAGCTCACCGTCGGGGGCGAGGACGACACACCCCCTCTCCGGCGAATCCACGCCCGGCGCCTCGATCTCGATGCCGTGGGTGAAGAAAGCGCCGGGGAAAGGCGGGAACGGGTCAAGCCGGCCCGCTGCCTCCTGGAGCAGCCGTCGCAGCCGCTGGGCCAGGCGATCCAGGGCGGCGTCAGCCTCAGCTTTGTATTCTAGCGGATCGTCCGGCATCGTAGGTTCAGAAAACACTATTTAGAGTTATAGTATTCTTCATTGTTTGTGAATGTGCTAAAATGCATGGTAGCTACCCTCCAGATGCAATCTACGCGCCAGCAGATATTGGAGTACCTCCAGCGCCAGGGCCGTGCTACGGTCAAGGAGTTGGGTAAGCTGCTAGGACTTACCTCTACCGGCATCCGCCAGCACCTGACCGTACTTGAGCGGGACGGCCTGGTGGACGCCCACGAGGAGCGCGGCCGCGTAGGCCGACCCACCCTAGTATACTCGCTCACCGAAAAGGCTGACGCTCTCTTCCCCAAGACCTACGACGCCCTGGCCAGCGTCCTTCTGGAGGAAGTCCGATCCAGCCAGGGTAACCAGCGCCTGCACGAGCTCCTCCATAAGGTGGCTGAACGGATGGCCGTTCCTTACCGCGAACGCGTCCAGGGGAAACCTCTCTCGGGGCGGGTGCGGGAGACGGCGCGCATCATGGAGGAGCAGGGCTGCCTCATAGACGTCCGTGAGGCGGAAGGCGACGAGTACTACATCGACGAGTACACGTGTCCCTTCCCCAAGGTCGCCCAGCAGGATCGCGCCGTCTGCGCCCTTCACGTGGACTTCGTGCGCATCCTCACCGGCGCTGACACACGCTTGACCCGGAGCCTCCTCCGCGGCGAGCGTACCTGCACTTACCGCGTGCGGGGTACGGTCAAGAGTGCCGTCAAGACGTAGCACAACCTCGTTTCCAGGTCGCCTCGCCCCTCGGTTCGTGTTCCTGTCCCCTCCATCGCTCGCGGGCCACGGACGTATAATGAACGCGGCATGCTGTGGGTCGGTCAGTTCGGCATCGTAGATGGGGAGGCGCAGGAGGATAGCCCCTGGGTTGGCGTCTTCCCTGAGAGTGGCCGTGGTCGCCCCGACAAGCCGGGTGGGGAGGCGGTCGATCTATTCGTGGTGGTGGAGCCTGCCTTGCCCGGTAGCGAGGAGTACTGCCGGGACTTAGCTGAGGCGATCGGCAAGCAGTTCCGGGAGCGGCGTCTCTCCCTCACCGGCGGCATCCTGCGCGCTGTCAGGGCCGCCCACGATAACCTGCGCGATTGGAATCAGAGGAGCCTCAAGCAGCACCGGGTGGCGGCGGGAGTCTCCTGCCTGGCGTTGCGCGCTGCCGCGCCTGGCTGGGAAGCCTATCTGGGCCAGGTGGCGCCGGCCGCCGCGGTTCTTCTCCGCAACGGCTCGCTGAAGCGCCTGAAGCCCAACCTCCCCGACGCCCTCCAGCCTCTGGGGTTGCAGGAGGAGTTCTGGCCCGATCTCACTCGGCATGAGCTCCGGGACGGCGACCGCCTGCTGCTCCTCAGCACGGGCCTGGCCGCTGCCGTCAGCGACGAGGAGCTTGCTGAGGCGTTGGGACTGCCCCCGGAGGATACGCTTCCCCTGATCTACCAAAAGGGGAAAGAGATGCCCAACTGCGCCGCGGTCCTTGTCGCCGCCCTGCCGGAGACCGTCGCCTGAACGTCCTCGGCGTTGAGACTTCCTGCGACGAGACGGCCGCCGCCGTCGTCCGCGACGGGCGGCAGATCCTGTCCAGCATCGTCTCCTCGCAGGTGGAGCTACACGCTCGCTACGGTGGCGTGGTGCCGGAGCTGGCCTCGCGCCAGCATGTGGAGGCGATAGTGCCCGTCCTGGAGGAGGCGCTGGAGCGCGCCGGTTGCACTCTGGAGAGTATCGACGCGGTGGCGGTGACCACCGGCCCCGGCCTGGCGGGGGCGCTCCTCGTCGGCGCCAACGCCGCCAAGGCGATGGCCTACGCTATTGACCTGCCGCTGGTAGCGGTCAACCATCTAGAGGGTCATATCTACGCCGCCTGGCTGGCGGACGCTCCGTCTGGGGAGGATGTCCGGGAGCCCCGCTTCCCCGTTCTCTGCCTCATCGTCTCCGGCGGCCATACGGACCTGGTGTTGATGACGGGCCACGGCCGCTATCGCCGGCTGGGAGAGACGGCCGATGATGCCGCTGGTGAGGCGTTCGACAAGGTGGCGAGGATGATGGGGCTAGGGTTTCCAGGGGGGCCTGAGATCGAACGGCTGGCCGGCCAGGTCTCGCCTACCCTGCGTCTGCCCCGGGCCAGGCTGTCACGGCCTTACGATTTCTCTTTCAGCGGTCTCAAGTCGAAAGTGCTGCGGCTGGTGCGGGGCGAGGAGGGGCCCGTTCCGGCGGCGCCCGAGCTGGCGGCGGCTTTCCAGGAGGCGGTTGTGGATGCCCTGGTCACGAAGACGTTGGCCGCCGCCCGTGACCACGAGGCCGTCGAGGTGATCCTCGTCGGCGGTGTCGCTGCCAACAGCGTCCTCCGTCGCAGCCTCAGCGAGCGCTCACCCTTGCCGGTGCGCATCCCCAGCGCCGCCCTGTGCACGGACAACGGCGCCATGATCGCCGCCTGCGGCTGGTGGCGCCTTCAGGACGGCGAGGTTGCCCGGTTGGACGTGGATGTGCAGCCCGGCCTCAGGATTGGCTAGGGTCACTGGGACGCAGGCGAGTGCGTCAGGGGCTCTCGGGGGTCTCCTTGATCTCCAGCAGCTCTATATCGAACGTCAATTCCGAGTTCGGTGGTATGGATGGACTCCCCGCTTCGCCGTAGGCGAGCTCCGGCGGTATGACCAGCCGCCGTTTGCCGCCAACCTTCATCGTCGCCAACCCCTCGTCCCAGCCGGCGATCACCTGCCCTTCGCCGAGCGCGAGCTCGAACGGCGTTCCTCTGTCCAGCGAGCTATCGAACTTCGTGCCGTCGCTCAGCCAGCCGGTGTAATGGACTGCCAGGGTCTGCCCTGCCTCTGGCGTCTCGCCCGTGCCGGTCTCAATATCGATGATGCCGAGGCCGGTCTCGGTGAACGTCGGCTCGTCGGCCACCGGCGGCGGCCCCTCGTCCGGTATCGTCACCGTCGCCCCGATCTGCACCGGCGTGGGGCTGGCCGAAACGACCGGTGTTTCTACCCCGGCATCGTCGCCGTCGATCACGAACAGTACCAGCGCCAGGGCGAATACGAGCGGTGTCGCCACTACCGCCGCGACCAGCGCGACGCGCGGGCTCCTCGACGCTATCCCCTGGCGTGCCCGTCGCCGCTGCTCCCGGCGCTCCCGCCCGCTCATGCGTCTGCGTTTGCTCATTCCTTGGGCTCGCCTCCGCTTGTCTCCGTGTGGCTGATCGTTACTACATAGCTTTGGGCTTCGTCGCGTCGTTGTCAATCGGCCTGCCGCGAACGGAGAGGTTTGCCCGATAGGGAATCCGCTGGTTCGGTAGCCCCGTTTCCCGTCGCGCATCCCCTATCTCAGGATAGGGGACAGCTCCCGCAGCGCCCCTGCGAGCAGTAGTTGCGCAGGAGGAACAGCATACCTTGCTGGCGGCGGGCGTTCACCTTGACGGCCGGTGTGACGGCGCTGTCCAGATGGTGGACGGAGCCGTACCGCGCCGGACGCGGTAGCGCCCGGTAGAGGTCCAGCGCCCGGCCCGGCCGGGGCTCCATAGCGGCGGCGGCAAGGAGCGGTAAGAGGGCGTTGGTCAGTATCTCCACGGCTCGCGCCGCTCCGATGAGCGTGCGCCCGCCCTCCTTGAGGGTGAGGGAGGAGATCGCCTGGGATACGTCCCCGCCCAGACAGGCGCATAACCCCCGCACCAACCCAACCTCTGCGTAGCGGGCCGTCAGGTGGGCTGCGGCTTCCAGACGCCGGGCGGGGTGGTTTCCCGGCCGCAGCCCGGCCCGCCGCCAGGGAAGGGCGGGAGGCCGCCCGCTTGCCTCCATCATCATCTCCAGGGTGGCGTTTGGGCGTCGTTCCAGCGATAGCTTCAGTAGCGTCCGCCGAAGCTGAAGCCAGGGCAGCCGCAGGGCCAGCAGGCGGAACGGTTCACGGTTGCCGCCGTAACCCATCGCCTCCAGCAACGCCTGGTACAGAACCTCGTCGGGGTCCGCCTGACGGTTGAGCGCGCGGCGGAGTTCGGCTGACCGGCGGCGGAAGCGAATCTCGCCCAGCCGGTCGAGGAGGCCTCCTACCACCTCGCTGCCCATCCGGTCGTTGGCGCTGCGGCAGGGCTCGCTCCACCGGGCGGGCCGCTCCAGCCAGCCGCGGAGCTCCTCGCTGCGCCTCTCCACCCAGGGCGCCAGGGCCGCCACCGGCACGCGGCGGCCGCTGGCCAGGGTGGTCTCCTGGCGCTCGTCCGGCCAGTAGACCAGATGGAGGGCGAGGCGGTCGTAGGCGTGGTCGCGGTGATGGCCGTGGCGGCGGAAGTCGCTGGTGCGCAGGTGCAGCTCTACGTCGCCCTTGAGGGCGCCCCAGGGGGCGATGATGACGGCATCGCGGAAGTCCGGGCCGGGGCCGCGCCCGCGCAGGCCGCGGAAGATCACTTGCAGGGGCTGGCCGCCAACCAGGGTCAGAGCCTGGGGCGGAAAACGCTGGCCCTCCCAGAGGTGAGCGAGATCGCGCTCGGTGAGGGCGTCGGGTAAGGAGGCGGAAGGGGGAGCGACGTACGGTGCTGGCTGCTCGCCGAGCAGCTGCCCCGCGCACCCTCTGGGCCGCGACCTCGTCTCCGCCAACCGGCTGGCGGGTCGCCGGCGGCGAACGACGTAGGGGGCCTGCCTCTCAAGGAGCGCCGGCATCCTCATCCTCCCGCTTGTAGCTGCTGCCACTCGCTTCGTACTCGAACCCGGCCCGCTCAGCGATGATGGTGAGGAGACGGACGGAGGCGCCGCGCGGCCGGTAGAGGCCGGTCTCCCATTCGCTCACCGTCTGCTGGCGGCTGCCCAGCTCCGCCGCCATCCCCGTCTGGCTCAAGCGGAGGTGGCGGCGCAGCGCCCGAATGCTGGTCGCTTCCCAGCCGGGGCCGCTGCCGCGCCGGGGTCCTCTCCCGGGCCCGCCCTCAGTATCCATGCCTTCATCCTACACGGTTCCGTGTAGCGTGGCAAGTAGCCTGCTTCGAAACTCAACTGCAAGCGATGCGCTCCGTTGTAAGATATGTTCGGTAATCGCCTCGTGTGCGGAGGGCGTCCAACTTTCGGTAGTCCTTGAGCCTGCCAAACACCCGTTCAACCGACACCTGCTTGTTGTAGAGCAGCTTCCACTCCCGCGAGCCGTAGGGGAAACGGAGCGTAGCACTAGGTCCCCCATACCACCCTGAGGGTGTTCGGCTTACCCTCCCGCTCCTGGGGCGGCAAGCGCCGAAAGAAAGGGGGGCGAAACCCCTCTTGCGCCTGACGATCAGAACCACTATCATGCCCCATGAGTTAGCACTCAGCCCCTTAGACTGCTAACTTCGTTTCTAATTTCGTATCACGAGGAGGTACCGCCCGTGCCCGCCAAGACTGCTAAGGCGCCCGCCAAGAAGGCTAAGAAGGCCAAGCTGGTCAAGACGACCAAGAGGGCCAAGACGGCAAAGTCGGCAAAGCCGGCAAAGTCGGCCAAGCTGGTTCCCCTGGGCGACCGTATACTGGTCAAGCAGGTGAGACAGGATGAGGTCCGGGCCAGCGGCCTGGTCATCCCCGATACCGCCCGCGAGAAGCCGCAGATAGGCGAGGTGCTGGCCGTAGGCCCCGGCCGCCTGGACGACAACGGCAAACGGATGCCGATGGACGTTAAGGCGAGCGACCGGGTCCTCTACGCCAAGTACACCGGCCAGGAGGTGCCTCGCGGCGTCCTGGGCGCTGAGGATGAGGAGTTCCTCGTCCTTAAAGAGTCCGATATCCTGGCCCGGCTGGGATAGCCGGATCCAGACACAGGCGGACGCGGATATAGGGTATCAAGTTCTGTGATCTGTCTGTGCCAATCTGTGACCGAGTGAAGCTAAGGAGGAACTAATGCCGGCCAAGCAACTGCTGTTCGATGAGGAGGCCCGTCGCCGCCTGAAGAATGGCGTCGACGCCCTGGCCGACGCTGTGCGCGTCACACTGGGCCCGCGCGGCCGCAACGTAGTGCTGGAGAAGAAGTTTGGCCCCCCGTCCGTGGTGGACGACGGCGTGAGCGTGGCCAAGGAGATCGACCTCAAAGACCCGTTCGAGAATATGGGCGCGCAGCTCGCCCGCGAGGTGGCCACCAAGACCAACGACGTCGCCGGTGACGGAACGACTACCGCCACCGTCCTTGCCCAGGCGATCGTACGCGAAGGGATGCGCAACGTGGCCGCCGGCGCCAACCCGATGAACCTGAAGCGCGGCATTGAGGCCGGCGTGGAAGCAGTGGTAGAGTCGCTGCGGGATATGGCTAAGCCGGTGGCCGGCAAGGAGCAGATCACTCAGGTCGCCACCATCGCCGGCCACGACCAGGAGATCGGGGACATCATCGCCGACGTGATGGAGAAGGTGGGCAAGGACGGCGTCATCACCGTCGAGGAGGGCAAGGGGCTCCATCTGGAGACGGAGTTTGTGGAAGGGATGCAGATAGACCGCGGCTACATCTCCCCCTACTTTGTCACTAACCCGGAGCGGATGGAGACGGTCCTGGACGACCCGTACATCCTGATCACCGATAAGAAGCTGTCCACGGTGAACGACTTCCTGCCCGTCCTGGAGAAGGTGCTCCAGGTGACCAAGAACCTGGTGATCATCTGCGACGACTGCGATGGGGAGGCGCTGGCCACCCTGGTAGTGAACAAGCTGCGCGGCACCATCAGCGCCGTCGCCGTCAAGGCGCCGTCCTTCGGCGACCGCCGCAAGGCTGTCCTGGAGGACATCGCTATTCTCACCGGCGGCACCTACATCACGGAGGATATGGGGCGCAAGCTAGAGAACACGGAGGTGACCGACCTGGGCCGCGCCCGCCGCGTGGTCTGCACGAAGGACGAAACGGTGATCATCGAGGGTCGCGGCACCGATGAGGCGATCCAGTCCCGCATCAAGATGATCAAGGCCCAGGTGGACGACGCCTCCTCAGAGTTCGACCGCGAGAAGCTTCAGGAGCGGCTGGCCAAGCTGGCCGGCGGCGTGGCCGTGATCAAGGTTGGTGCGGCCACGGAGGTGGAGCTGAAGGAGAAGAAGCTGCGTGTGGAGGACGCTCTGTCAGCCACTCGCGCCGCCGTGGAGGAGGGGATCGTGCCCGGCGGCGGCGTCGCCCTTCTGCGCGCCGCTGTTTCCCTGGACAAGCTGGAGAAGACCCTCTCCACCGACGAGCGGACCGGCATCGCTATACTCCAGAAGGCGCTGGAAGAGCCGCTGCGCATGATCGCCGAGAACGGCGGCGTGGAGGGGATGGTGGTGGTGGATCAGGTGCGCCGGAACAAGAGCGTCTCCTACGGTTACGACGCCGACACCGACGAGTACTGCGACATGCTAAAGCACGGGATCATTGACCCGGCCAAGGTCACCCGTACGGCGCTGGAGAACGCCGCCTCCATCGCCAGCCTGATGCTGACCACGGAGACGCTGGTTGCCGAGATCCCGGAGCCGCCCTCCGCCGGGCCGGCCGAGGGTCCGCCGCCCATGGACTACTAGCCGAGACACGAAACTCGAAACTCGAGACAGGGCCGCTCCGCCTCACGCCGGCGGGGCGGTTCTCGTTTAGGGGTGAGGCGAAGCCCGAGACCCAGGTTGGGTTTGTAGCGGAGGCCTTCAGGCCTCCATGCCGCTACAAGGCGTTGACGCCGTACGCCTGCCTGCCGCGTGGCCGCTTCAGGAGGGGTAGGCAGGATACGCGGCTTCCCGTCTCTGTTGGAGCCGCCGACCCGACTTCAGTCGGCTCAGTCGGTGGGGGTGCTCAGAGCTGCAGCAGCGGCACGAACCGCTGGTGGCGACCTGAAGGTCGCCACTACAAGGCGTTGACGCCGTACGCCTGCCTGCCGCGTGGCCGCTTCAGGAGGGGTGGGCAGGGTACGTGGCTTCCCGTCTCTGTTAGAAGCTGCCGACTTCAGCCAGTCGGCTCAGTCAGCGGGGGTGCTCAGAGCTGCAGCAGCGGCACGAACCGCTTGTCCGAGCGGTAGGGCCCGACGACGGAGAGGTGGAGCTGCTCCTCTACTATCAGCTCGCGGGCGACGCGCTGCAGGTCCTCCAGGGTCACAGCCTCCATCTCGGCCACCGCCTGATCGACGCTGCGGACTTTGCCCAGAAGGAGCTCCTGGCCGCCCAGCCAGCCGGAGACGGCGCGGGTGTCCTCCATGCGGAGGAGGAGCCGTCCTTTGGAGAGCTCTCGCGCCTTGGTGAGCTCCTCAGCGGTGGGGCCCTCGTCTCGCAGGCGTGCTACCTCTTCCAGGATGACCTTGATCGTCTCTACGGCCTTCTTGGGGTCGACGCCGGCGTAGATGATGAACGCTCCGGCATCCAGGAAGTGGGTGGAGTAGGAGTGGACGTCGTAGACCAACCCCCTCTTCTCTCTCAGTTCCATGAACAGGCGTGAGGACATACCTTCGCCGAGGATGGTGGAGAGGAAGGAGAGGGCGAAGCGGTCGGGGTGGTTCAGGGAGAGGCCGCGCATGGCGATGTTGATGTGGGCTTGCTCTGTGGCCTTGTAACGTAGGCCGAAGCGGGGGCCCTGGCCGTCAGTTGCCGAGAACCAGTGGCTGGGTGTGCCGGGCTTCCAATCGCCGAGCGCGGCCGAGATGGCGTCTACCATCTGCTGGTGGTCGATATCGCCGGCCAGGGCGATAACGATGTTATTGGCCACGTACTGCCGCTGCAGGTACTCCGCCACCATCTCCTGCGTTAACGCCAAAACGGATTCAGGTGTGCCGGCGACATCGCGGCCCAGGGGCTGGTCGGGCCAGAGTAAGGCGTCCATGAGAAGGTCGGTGAGCTGCTGCGGCGAGTCAGCCACCATCGCCAGCTCCTCCAGCACAACATGTCGCTCCTTCTCGATCTCGCTAGGGTCGAGCAGGGGGTGTCGCACAAGGTCGGTTAGGACGTCCAGGGCCAGGTCAAGGTGGGTCCGTGCCACCTTGATGTAGTAGATCGTGAGCTCGCGGTCGGTACCGCCGTTCATGACGCCGCCCACCCCATCGATCGCTTCCGATATCTCCTTGGCGGAGGGCCGCTTCTTGCTGCCCTTGAACAGTAAGTGTTCCAGGAAATGGGAGAGGCCTGCCTCCTCGTCTCGCTCGTATCGGGAGCCAGCGCCTACGTACAGGGAGACGGAGGCGGAGCGCACCGTGGGCATGGCGGCGGTGATGACACGGATGCCGTTGGGGAGGACGGTGCGATGATAGAACTCGTTGTCCATAGAGTGAGTGAGATCGGGCGGAGAATCGTCGGATTTATCGGCCTGCCAGGGCTAGTGTAGGGGACGGTAGAGGGCGGCGTCAATGCGATACTGAGCTTGCCTGCCGGGTGGGTGTAACGGCGCCTCAGGTCGCCGGGGCAGACGTCTGGTGGAGGCTTGAAGGCCGCCGCGACAGGCTATGCCGAATCCCAGAGCACATCGCCGTGAAGGTCCGCCGGATGGGAGCGGGAGGTGAAGACGGCGTACTCCTGGCGCGAGCGGCCGATGGTGGTGTCGTCGCCGTGGCCGGGGAGGACGATGGTGTCGTCGGGCAGGGTGTACAGGCTCCCCGTGATGGAGGCGATTGTCTGCTGGAGCTCCTGGGGGCCGCTGGTACGTCCGGGGCCGCCTGGGAAGAGAGTATCGCCGGAGATGAGGTGGCGGCCGATAAGGAAGCAGCAGCTGCCGGGGGTGTGTCCCGGCGTATGGATCACCGTGAGGCTCACCCCTCCTACCGAAAGCTGGTTGCCGTCTGTTAGGGGGCGGTCTATCTTGTCCGTGGGCATCAGGCGCTCCGCGGGATGACAGTAGACGTCAGCGCCGGTGGTATCCTTGACCAGGTCGTAGTCCGCCCAGTGGTCGGGGTGGGTGTGGGTGAGGAGGATGGCGATGACCCGCAAGTCGCGGACGGCCTCCAGCGTCTGGGCGCTCTGGGAGGGCATGTCCACGATGATCGCCTCGCCCGCATCGCGGTCGGCGATGACGTAGGCGTTGTTGGCGTACGGCCCCACAGGGCCAACCTTGGTCAATCGCAGGGGGCCGATCTCGAACACTTGCAACGGGGCGCCTCCTTCGATGGGCTCTCCGAGCGGAGCATCGGAGTCCGCAAAGCGGACAGGACAGGCTGTTGTTGCGCGAGCCTGCCTGTCGGTAGGCGCTTATGATACCATGAGCCCGCTTTGATATCGGAGAGCATTCTGGAGGGGCAGCGCCTGCGTCTACGGCCCGTGGAGGAAGGCGATCTGTCTCTGTTCGTGCGCTGGTTTAATGACCCCGATGTACGCTACTGGCTGTCGATGTCGGACGCTGCGGAGCTCACCCAGGAGTCGGAGCAGGAGTGGTACGAAGAGATGCGCGAGGACCCCGTCCGTGTGGTCTGGTGTATCGAGACGCGGGAGGGCCGGCCCATCGGCAACCTGGGGCTGCAAGCGATCGACGAGGCGCAGGGCCGGGCCACGTTGGGCATCTCCATCGGTGAGAAGGAGCAGTGGAGTAGGGGCTACGGAACGGAGGCGATAAGGGAGGCGTTGCGCTACGGCTTCGATGAGATGGGGCTGCGCCGTGTGGACCTCCAGGTTGATGAGGACAATCTGCGCGGTATCCGCTGCTACGAGAAGTGCGGCTTCGTGCGGGAGGGGCTGCTGCGCGCTCACCGCCTGCGGAAGGGCCAGCCGGTAAACATGGTGGTCATGTCTATCCTGCGAGAGGAGTTCGAGGCGCAGCCCCCTTCAGATTGATCATGGAGATAACACCTCGCATCCACTCTATCCCGGCCCCGACCGCCTTCTACACCGGCCCCCAGGCGCCCGATGTCTACCTGGTTGTGGACGGCGGTGAGGGCGCTCTCATCGACACTGGCTTCGGGGACGAGCAGTCGGTCAAGGCGCGGCTGGAGTATCTGCGGGAGCGGCCGGAGGTGAAGCTGCGGTACATCGTGCTGACGCATCACCACTTCGACCACACCAGCGGCGCTCACCAGTTACGGCAGGCGAGCGGCGCCCAGATCGTGATGCACCGTCAGGAGGAGCGGTTCCTGCGGGACTGGCAGAGCGATGCTCCCCAAGACATCGACATTCCAGCCGACCAGAAGGCGATCGCGGAGCGGGTGCAGCGCTTTCGCCAGCAGGCGGCGGAGGCGGCGCCGGACGTGTTTATCGAAGACGGTGTCACGCTGCGTGTCGGCGGTCTCACCCTGGAGGTGGTGCACACGCCGGGGCACACGATGGGCTCCATCTGCATCTACATCCGCGAGGAGCGGGCGCTGTTCACCGGCGACACTGCGCTGGGTCTGGGGACGGTGGCCATTTCGCCGCCGCCGCACGGGGACATGCGGCTTTACCTGGAGTCGCTGGAGCGGCTGAAGGGGTACGACACGGCGTTGATGCTGCCCGGCCACGGTCAGCCTGTCCAGGACGTACCACGCAAGCTCCAGGAGCTGATCGATCACCGTCATGAGCGGGAGGAGCAGGTGTTGCGCCTGGTCGCGGACGGGAAGAGCAGCGCGCGGGCGATGCTGGGGACGATCTACCCGGAGCTGGACCGCCGCATCATACCGATGGCGCTGCGCCAGGTTGAGGCACACCTGGCGAAGCTGGCGGAGGACGGCCGCGTGGAGGGCACCCCGGACGGGCACGATGGCGAGGGGGAGTGGAGGCTGCGGGGGTGAGCGGCCCGGCGCAGCAGCGCCCGCCCGAACTCATCGATGGATGGCTGGGGCCGGAAGCCCGCCTACTTGAGCGGCACGAATCGCGCATCGCTGCGCCGCCCGAACGAGCTTACGAGGCGCTGCGGCAGGTCAGGCTTGCGAACATGCCAGTCGTGCGGGCGCTGTTCACGATACGCCGCATCCCCCACTCCAAGGAGATGACGCTGTTCGAGTTCTTCAGCAATCGACCCTTTCTCATCCTCGACGAGCTGCCAGCGCAGGAGGTCGTCATCGGCACCGCCGAACGACTCCGGCGCTCAAGAGCGCATCCTTCCACTCCTGATGAGTTCCGCGCCTACGCGGGCGAGGGGACGATTCGAGCCATCGCCAACTTTCGGGTGGACGCGACAGAGAGCGGCTCGCTGATCTCGACCGAGACGTGGATCGAGACGTTTGGGCGCCGCGCCCGCTGGCTATTTCGCGCCTACTGGCTCATCGTCGGGCCATTCAGCGCCCTCATCCGACGCGAGTTCCTGCGTACCGCGCGGATGATGGCCGAGGGCTAGAGGTTTATAATCGCATCGAGCGCGCTATCTGCGGTCCGCTTGGGCGCCTCACCCGATGAGGTGTTGACCACACCCCAGCCTGAAGCCTGACTGCCGTCAGGCAGGTATAATCGCCTCGTACCACCAAAAGGAGTAGCTTAGTTGGCACGAGAGACCAAGATCCCCCTGGCCGACATTCTCCCCGTGACCGCCGCCACGAACGAGGCCGGGCATCTGACGCTGGGCGGCTGCGACGCCGTGGAGCTGGCGCGTGAGTTTGGGACGCCGCTCTACGTGTTCGACGAAGAGACGCTGCGCGGCCGCTGCCGGGAGTTCCAGACGGAGTTCCGCTCTCGCTATCCGGACACGGTGGTGGCGTACGCCGCCAAGGTCTACCTGGGGCGGGCGCTGGCGGCTATCCTTGTCCAGGAGGAGATGGCGCTGGACGTGGTCTCCGGTGGCGAGCTGGCTATCGCCGCCTCCGTGAGCTTCCCGCCGGAGCGCATCTACTTCCACGGCAACAACAAATCGGCGTTGGATCTGCGGGAGGCGCTGGACTACGGCGTGGGCCGCATCGTGATCGATAACTTCCACGAGATGCAGCTCCTGAACGGCCTGGCTCTGGGCGCCGGAAAGCGCCAGCCGGTGCTGATACGCCTTTCGCCTGACGTCGACCCTCACACCCACGTCCACACTACCACCGGCATCCTGGACAGCAAGTTCGGTATCCCGCTAGCCACCGGCCAGGGTGAGGCGGCGGTGCGTCAGGTACTGGAGTTGCCGGGGCTGGAGCTGGTGGGGTTGCACGTGCACCTGGGTTCGCCGATATTCGATCTGGAGCCGTTCCGTGAGGCCGTGGACGTGGTGCTGGCGTTCGCGGTGAAGATGGTGGAGACGCACGGCCTCCGGCTGGAAGAGTTCAGCCCCGGCGGCGGGTTCGCGGTGCAGTACGTGGAGGGGAAGGCGCCACCTTCCGTGGCCGAGTACGCGGAGACGATAACCACAGCGGTGACGGAGGGCTGTCAGGAGCATGGCCTGGCAATGCCCAGACTCATCGTTGAGCCCGGGCGGGCGATCGTAGCGAGGGCGGCGATGGCGCTGTACACGGTGGGATCGTCCAAGGATGTGCCGGGCGTGCGACGCTTCGTCTCCGTGGACGGTGGTATGGCGGACAACATCCGCCCGCCGCTGTACGACTCGCGGTACGAGGCGCTGGTGGCGAACAAGGCGCTGGAGACGCGGCGCGAGACGGTGACTATCGCCGGCAGGTATTGCGAATCGGGGGACATCCTGCTTCGCGACGCCGAGCTGGCGCCCCTAGAGGCGGGCGACATCCTGGCGATGGCGACGGCGGGGGCCTACGCCCTGCCGATGGCCAGCAACTACAACGCTTCCCTGCGGCCGGCGGTGGTGCTGGTTAAGGACGGTGAGGCGAAGCTGATCCGCCGTCGCGAGACGTACGAGGACCTAATGCGCGCCGACCTCTGGCCGCTGGAGTAGTGAGGCGCACAACGTGAGCTGGGGCCTGATTGGGCAGGAGCGGGCGCAGTCGGCCCTGGAGCGTGGCCTGGCAAACGGGCGCGCCGCTCACGCTTACCTGTTCGTTGGGCCGGAGCGGGTGGGCAAGCACACGCTGGCGTTGAAGCTGGCCCAGGCCCTCAACTGTGAAGACGACGAGCGCCCGTGTGGGGAGTGCAACACCTGCCGCCGAATCGCCGGCGGCATTCACGCTGACGTGCAGACGGTGGTGGTGGAGGAGGCCGAGGACGATGAGAGCGTGCGGAAGGGGATACACGTCTCCCAGATACGGGAGATCGAACGGGCCACAGCGCTGAAGCCGTTCGAGGGGCTGACACGCGTCGTGATAATCGACCCGGCGGAGGAGATGAACGCGGCGGCCCAGAACGCGTTTCTGAAGACGTTGGAGGAGCCGCCGCCGCAGGTGGTGTTCGTCCTGGTGGCGGTGGACGAGTCGCGTCTGCTGCCGACGATACGTTCGCGCTGCCGGCGTCTGGAGCTGCGGCTGCCCACTCTGGCGGACGTGGAGGCGGCGCTCTTGGAGCGGGGTGTGGAGGGCGAGCGGGCACGGCTGCTGGCGAGGCTATCGCGGGGTCGGATCGGTTGGGCTCTGGAGATGGCGGATGACGCATCGTTGCTGGAGCGGCGGGAGGAGTCGTTGGCGCAGGCGCGAGCGCTGGGCTCGATGGGTGTGGCGGATCGGCTGGCGTTGGCGGAACGGCTGGCGGGGGGGTACCGGCGCGACCCGGAGGGGCTTCTCGCTGAGCTGGGTGC
>JADFKX010000142.1 GCA_022564695.1 Chloroflexota bacterium
CCGCGAACGTATTCGCTCTCGCGGTCGCAGTAGATGAGACGGGGCCTGAACTCGCGGGCTTGCTCCTCCAGGAGGGTGACGTTTCCGCCGGCGGCGAGGCCGATGACGTTGAAGTGTTTGGGGAGGGAGCGGATTACGTCCAGGGTCTGGCGACCGATAGAGCCCGTGGAGCCGAGGACGACGAGGCCAATGCGGCGGCCCGTCACAGGATTATCCATGTCAGATAGTAGTATACCAAAGGCGCCGTAAACAGAACGCTATCCAGGCGGTCCAGGAAGCCGCCGTGGCCGGGTATGGCGTGGGAGGCGTCTTTAAGGCCGGCGCCGCGCTTGATGAGCGATTCGGCTAGGTCGCCGAACTGGGCGAGGGCGGGGAGGAGGAAGGCGAGGGGGATGATCTCCAGGCCCGCGCCGATGTCTAGCGCCCAGTTGAGGATGAGGACGGTGGCGAGGCCAGCCGCGAACCCGGCCAGGGCGCCCTCAAGCGTTTTGCCGGGGCTGATGGAGGGCGCGATCTTGGTACGGCCCAGGAGGCGGCCCACGAAGTAGGCGGAGGTGTCCGTGGCGAAGGTGGCGAACAGGGCCAGCAAGACCCAGTCACTACCGTTGGCGGCGTCACGGAGGAGGATCAAGTGGGACCCGAGGAAGCCCACGTACATGAGACCACCGAGCGTCCAGAGCCAGTCTTGCAGGCCGGTCTTGGCCTCGCCGCGGAGGATGATGGGGAGGAAGGGAAGGAGGACGAGGAGGGTGAGGGCGCGCGTCCACCAGTCGAGGCCGTTGTCGGCGGCGGCGAGGAGGAGGGCGACGCCGGCGGCGCCGATGAGGGCGAGCGGGCGCTGGCCAAGGATGCGGTGTGTCTGGCTGCCGGCAGGCGTTGGGTCAGTGGCAGCGTAGAATTCCAGGGCGGCGACGGTCAGGAGGAAGCCAGCGACGATGGTGAATAGGGGGCTGCCGAGCAGGGTGAGGCCGACGATTAGGGGTATGCCGACGATAGAGACGGCGACCCGCTGAGGGAGCATCAGCGTTGGGTGTTGTTTTGCCCCAGAGCGCGCCGGCCGTTGGGGCGGGCGCCGTTCTTTCCGTTAGCCGGCGGTGGGTAATCGACTTCCGCCGGCAGGAGGCCGCCGAAGCGGCGCTTGCGCTGGCTGTAGGCGAGCAGCGCTTCGTCAATCTCATCGATATCGAAGTCCGGCCAGTGGACGGGTGTAGAGACGAATTCGGCGTAAGCGCCTTGCCAGAGGAGGAAGTTGGATAGGCGCATCTCGCCGGCGGTACGGATGATGAGATCGGGATCGGGGATTGTCATGGTGTAGAGGTAGCGCTTAAAGAGGCTCTCGTTTATTTGGTCGGGGCGCACGCCTTCGCTGACGATGCGGCGGACGGCCTCCAGGATTTCGGCGCGGCCGCCATAGTTGAAGGCGATGGTGAGAGTCATACGGTTGTTGTCTTTGGTGAGGTCGGTTGCGTCCAATATCTGCTGCTGGAGCTTGGGGTCTAGCGCGTCCAGGCGGCCGATGTGGAGAAGGCGGATGCCGTTCTTGTGGAAGTGTTTGATCTCGCGCTTGATGACGCGAGAGAGGATTGACATAAGGCCACGGATCTCGCGCTTGGGTCGGTTCCAGTTCTCGGTGGAGAACGCGTAGAGGGTGAGGTAGTGGACGCCGTAGTCAGCGAAGCGTTCGATGACGCGGCGGAGGTTCTCCGTGCCGGCGCGGTGGCCTGCCAGGCGGGGGAGGCCGTGGTTGGTGGCCCAGCGGCCGTTGCCGTCCATGATGATGCCTACGTGAGCCGGCACCTGGGATAGGGTGAGCGGCGGTGGAGACTGGGCCTTCTTGGGGGCGCGGATGGCGATGACCATGGTAATCGTCACCAGTGTAGAACGCTCAGGGCGCGGAACGGTTGTTGGGTGGGAGCGTCAGACGGCGAGAACCTCCTCCTCTTTATCGTGGCCTATCTTGTCGATCTCATTGACCTGGTCGTCGGTAAGTTTCTGGAGGTCGGTCTCGGCACGATGGAGGTCGTCCTGGGAGATCTCGTGGTCGCGCTCCAGGCGGCGGATATGGTCATGGCAATCGCGGCGGATGTTGCGTACTTCGATGCGGGCGTCCTCGGCGCGTTTTCGGACCTGCTTGGCTATTTCGCGTCGACGCTCCTCTGTGAGCTGGGGGATCGCCAGGCGGATGACGGTGCCGTCGTTACTGGGATTGAGGCCGATGTCCGATTTGAGGATGGCCTTTTCGACGGCGCCGATGGAGCCGCGGTCCCAGGGCTGAATGACGATGAGGCGGGCCTCCGGGGGACTGATGGTGGCGAGCTGGTTGAGGGGCGTGGGGGTACCATAGTAGTCCACTTGGAGGTGCTCCACGATGGCGGGGCTGGCGCGGCCGGTTCTGATGGCGGCCAGGTTTCGCCGGAGGGCGTCCACGGCCTTCTCCATACGGTCAGCGGCATCGAGAAGCTCGTCGTCGGTCATGGCGTCACCTCGATGGCTTGGCTGGCTCTGAGGCGTTCTCCAGTACGGTGTCCAGGTCGCCTATGGCGGTACCGTCGTCCTTGCCGGAGGCGGCGAGTTCAATACTGTTGGGCATGTGCAGATTGAAGACGACGATGGGGAGGGAGTTCTCCATGCAAAGGGAGAGGGCGGTGGAGTCCATGACCTGAAGCCGGCGGTTGAGGGCGTCCAGGTAGCTGAGGGTGCGGAACTTACGCGCGGAGGGGTCTTTCGCGGGGTCGGCTTCAAAGACGCCGTTGACGTTCTTCTTGGCCATGAGGAGGACATCAGCGTCCAGCTCTATGGCGCGGAGGGCGGCGGCGGTGTCGGTAGTCATGTAGGGGTTGCCGGTGCCGGCGGCGAAGATGACCAGGCGGCCCTTCTCCAGGTGGCGAATGGCGCGGCGGCGGATATAGGGCTCCGCGACGGAGGTGACGGTGATGGCGCTCTGAGTGCGGACGGTGAGGCCGTTGCGCTCCAGGGCGTCCTGAAGGGCGATGGCGTTGATGATGGTGGCCAGCATGCCGGCGTAGTCTGCGGTGGCGCGGTCCATGCCGGCGGCAGCAGCGGTGGCGCCACGGTAGATGTTGCCGCCACCGACGACGATGCCCACCTGGATGCCCATGTTCTGGACGGCCTTGAGCTGGCCGGCGATGGTGTCAAGCATGGCGGAGTCTATGCCGTATGGGAGGTCGCCCATGAGGGCTTCGCCGCTGAGCTTGAGGAGGACGCGCTTGGTTGCGTTTTCGGTCATCTGTCAGCGCCCCAGTTCGAAGCGCGCGAAGCGTCGGATGCGAATGTTTTCGCCCGTCTTGCGGATCGTTTCCTTCACCATGTCGGCGACGGTCATGGATTCGTCGCGGACGAAGGGCTGGAGGAGGAGGCAGAGCTCTTTGGCGTCTCCATCCGTGTCCTTGGGGATGTCCTCAGAGGCGACGTAAGTGGGGTTGGTGGCCGCGACCTGGAGGGCGATGTTCTGGGCGAGCTTGCTGAAGTCATCGGTACGGGCTACGAAATCGGTCTCGCAGTTGATCTCGACAAGGGCGCCCAGGCGGCCGTCGTGGTGGACGTAGGTCTGGACGAGCCCCTCCGCGGTGGTGCGCTCGGCTCTTTTAGCGGCCAGTGCGACCCCTTTCTTGCGGAGGATGTCTTTAGCCTTGTCGAAGTCGCCGCCGGCCTCATCGAGGGCGCTCTTGCAGTCCAGTATGCCAGCGCCGGTCATTTCGCGCAGTTCCTTGACGGCCGCGGGAGAGACGGGCACGGTGGTCTCCTTATTTGCTATCGGCTTCGGCGGTCTTTTCGCTCTCGGTAGTATCGTCCTCGGGAGCGGGCTCCGCGGCTGGCTTCTCCTCGTCGGCATGCTCTTCTGGGGATGGCTCGGCGGGGGTGTCCGCTTCAGCGGGTTCGGCGGCGGCCTCGGGCTCCGGTGCGTCTTCGGTTGCAGTCGGCTCCTCTTCGGCGGTGGTGGGTTCCTCCACGGCGGACTCAGCCTCCGGGGCCTGTTGGGCTTCCGTTTTTTGCGTCTGGTTGTAGTCCGGCGTGGGCGCATCGGGTGAGGCGACGTAGCCGGTCTCTCTGTAGTCGGCCGCGTCTACCTCGGCCTCGGCTTCATCGGCGGCCTTCTGTGCGTACTCACGGGCGGTGAGGCCTTCTAGGACGGAGTCGGCGATACGAGCGGCGATGAGCTTGATGGCGCGGATGGCGTCATCGTTGGAGGGGATGGGGTAGTCGATCACATCGGGGTTGCAGTTGGTGTCGACGAGGGCGACGATGGGGATGTCGCAGCGTAGGGACTCGGCGATTGCGATGTCCTCTTTGGTGGTATCGATGATGAAGACGGCGGTGGGGAGGTTGGTCATCTCTTTGATGCCGCCGAGGTAGCGGTTGAGGCGGGTGATCTCATCTTCGGTGCGGAGGCTCTCTTTCTTGGTGAGGTGGTCAAGCTCGCCGCGGGCCTTGGAGTCCTCCAGGCGGACCAGGTAGTCGATGCGGCCCTGGATGGTGTGGAAGTTGGTGAGGGTTCCGCCCAGCCAGCGGGTGTTGACGAACGGCATGCCGCAGCGCCTCGCTTCGCTCTCGATGGTGTCCTGGGCCTGGCGTTTGGTGCCGACGAAGAGGATGGTGCCGCCGGAGGCGATGAGATCGCTTGTGAACTGGCAGGCGGCTTCCAGGCAGGCGACGGTTTTTTCCAGGTCTATGATGTGGATGCCGTTGCGTTCCGAGAAGATGAACCTCTTCATCTTCGGGTTCCAGCGGCGGGTCTGGTGACCGAAGTGGACTCCGGCCTCCAGGAGGGATTTCATGGATACAGCTGTAGGCAAACAGGTCTCCTTTTATGCGGGGAAGTGTCCGCAGGGGAGTATATCAGAGCGGAAAGAGACGAACAAGGAATGTGTGGGCCGCCAGGCCTGCCCTTACTGTTGCGTGAGGGTGAGGTTCCTGATATATTCATGTTCGGAAGCTGCCCCAATGGGGCGGCTTTCTATAACCTGAGAGGTGGATGTAAGTTGCCGATATACGAATACCAGTGCTCTAAAGGACACGAGTATGAGCGCGCCGAAGGTTTCGACGCGCCTACGGAGCAGAGGTGTCCGAAGTGCGGCGGCTCATCGCGACGGCTGATCAGCATGCCGGCGGTGATCTTCAAGGGCTCCGGCTTCTACAGCACGGACAACCGCAAGGGGCAGGCGGGTGACAACGGTGGCTCCGATAGCGGCGCGTCTGATGACCATGGGAAATCGCACGATGGTGGAGACGAGACGAAGGCGAAGGTGAAAACAGCGGACTGA
>JADFKX010000143.1 GCA_022564695.1 Chloroflexota bacterium
CTCTCCGGCCGCCTCGAACAGCTCCCCGGTCTGCTCAGCAGGGATATAGCTATCCCTCTCCCCGTGGACGAACAGCAGCGGCCGCGGCGATATTCGCCCCACATACTCCACGGGCCGCACCCTCCGCAGACGCCCTCCGGCCATCGCCTCGCCGATGAGCACGCTGATCCATCCAACCGGCGCCATCCAGCGGACGGGCGCGAAGTCCGGGAGCTTCTTGCGCATCACACCTTCCAGGTGAGCGTAAGCGGAGTCCGCCACCACCGCCGCGATCTCCTCCATCTGAGCAGCAGCGATGATCGCCGCGGCCGCGCCCATTGAGATGCCCAGCACCCCCACCGGGCCTCGCCCGTATCGCTCCGACACAAAGCGCACCGCCGCCTGAACGTCCCACGTCTCCTTGTAGCCGATGGTGGTGAAGCGGCCCCCGCTACGGCCGCAGGCCCGAAAGTCAAACAGGAACACGTTGTAGCCGGCCTCGTTCAGCGCCACCCCCACATCGAACGGCTCCGCCAGGCTCTTGAAATAGCCATGACAGAGCACAACGGTGGGGTATCCCTTCCGCCCGGCCAACCATAGACCGTGCAGTCGCGTACGGTCCAGGCTGAGGAACGACACCTCCTTGACGTCGACGCCGATAGATTCGGCCGAGCCCCCGCCTTTGACGGGATAAGGCGTCACCCACCGCCAGCCAACCCAGAGGAGCGCACCCGCCGCTCCCAGCACCAGACCCAAGGGCGCAAGCCAGACTCTTCGCATCGCAGGCACATTGTGCGGCGTGCGAGACGTTACGACAAGGAGCGTGCTGTGAAAGCGCCGCCGCAGACGCTAGCGGCTGACGATAAGCGTGACGAGGTCGCCGGCCTGAACGATGGTGCCCGGCAGCGGCTGCTGGTCCACAATCTGACCCAACGGCACCTCCCCCCCGCTCACGCCGATCACTACGTACCCGGCGCCCGTCACCTCCACAGCCTCGATCGCCTCATCCAGGCTTCGTCCGGCCAGGTCAGGCAGGGCCTGCGTCACGCCGGGCTCAACCAGAGCAGCCTGCCCCTCCGGCGGCAGCACAACGTTCAGGGCGCTCTCCTCTACGGGCGCTGGCTCCGCACTCAGGAACGCGCCCTCGCCGCCCTCTTGTCCTAGGCTGTACAGAGCGACCACCAGCAGGATGAGCGCCCCTACCGCCGCGACGGCGATAATGCCGCTCATCGACCAGGTCCGCGGCTGCTGTACCTCCGGCAGCGGCGCCAGCTGCGGTTCATCTACGTGACCGACAGGGAAGAGAGGGAGAAGAGCGGCCGGGTCCAGCCCAAGATAGCCTGAGTAGGAACGAAGAAATCCCCGCGCGTAAACTGGGGCGGGCAGGATCGAATAGTCCTCCTGCTCCAACGCTTCCAGATACCTACGGGGGATACGTGTCGCGCGCTCAGCATCCTCCACCGTGATACCACGGGCCTGCCTTGCGCGCTGGAGGGTCTCCCCAAGAGGGGACATGCGGGCCTCCTGCATCTGCACGACAAGAGTATACGAGAGTACCATTAGTGGCCGTCAACCCCATTATGCCCAGTGGAGCCGCCGATTATGATTTTGGTGGCCTAACCCTAGCGATAACGGAAGGTGCTCAGGGTGGCGGATAACTTCTTGTCATCCTGAGCCTGCCTGCCGGCAGGCAGGTGGAGCGAAGAATCTGCGGGAGGTGTCAGCTGACGCGGAGCACCGCCAGCGTCAACGACTCGCCGTCTCCGCCTATGACGGACTCCTCGGCGTGAGCCCCAGCGCCCGTCGGGGGCGCACCCTCCACCAGCTCCTCCGACAGCGTCTCTCGGCGCACGTAGTCGCCGTGCCTCTGAAGAGCTGCTTGCAGGCGCGGCGGCCCCTGATAGTAGGTCGTAATGTGGTCGGAGATGTCGAAGCCAGCGGCCCGGCGCAGACTCTGGATGCGGTGCACCAGCTCCCGCGCCAGCCCCTCTTCCGCCAGCTCCGGCGTCACCGCCGTGTCCAGGCCAACCGCGTAACCAGACTCGTCCTCGGCCACGGTGAGGCCGTCCAGCGCCCCCTCGCCCTCTGCCAGCTCCAGCGCCTTCACGTTCAGCTCCTCGATAAGCTGCGACTCAAGCCGCTTCAGCCCCGTCTCCTCGGACGCCGCGCGCGCCCTCACGACAACCCTCGATAACGGCTGACGCACCTTTATCCCCGCCTTGCTCCGCGCCGCACGGCCCAGGCTGACCACCCGCATTATCAGCCGTGTCTCGTCCATCAGCCGCTGGTCCACCTGCGTGGGGTCGCTCTCTGGCCACTCCGCCAGGTGCACGCTCTCCGGCGCCTCCTTGTCCACGGAGCAGACGAGGTTCTGGTACATCTCCTCCGCCACAAACGGCGTGAAGGGTGCCATCAGCTTGCACAGCGTCACCAGGCAGACGTGCAGCGTGTGATAAGCAGCCAGCTTGTCAGCGTCGCTCTCGGACTTCCAAAAGCGCCGGCGGCTGCGACGCACGTACCAGTTGGAGAGGTCCCCTACAAACGACTGTATCGCCCGGCCGGCGCTCGTGGGATCGTACTCCTCCAACTGCTCGGTCACTCGGCGCACCAGCGTGTGCAGCTCCGACAGCACCCAGCGGTCCAGCTCCGAACGCTCCCCCCGCACCGCCTGCGTCGGGTCGAAGCGGTCGATGTTGGCGTAGGTCACGAAGAAGCTATAGGTGTTCCACAGGGTGAGGAGGAACCGCCGCAGAGACTCCGCCACCAGATCTACGGAGAAGCGGCGGTCATCCCCTGGGCGGGTGGCCGTGAACAGGTTCCAGCGCAGGGCGTCGGCGCCGGTGCGGTCGATCACCTCCATCGGCGCCACGATGTTGCCGCGGGACTTACTCATCTTGACGCCTTTTTCGTCCAGGATGAGCCCCAGGCAGATGACGTTGCGGAAGCAAATGTTCTCCGGCACCACCCCGGCGGCGTGGAGCAGCACCGCCTCCGCGTGCAACGTGTAAAACCAGCCGCGCGTCTGGTCCACAGCCTCGCAGATGAAGTCCGCGGGGAAGCTGCGCCGGAAGGTGTCCTGGTTCTCGAACGGGTAGTGCCACTGGGCGTATGGCATGGCCCCGGAGTCGAACCAGACGTCCATGACCTCGGGCACGCGGGCCATCGTGCCGCCGCAGTCGCAGCCAAACACGATGCGGTCGATGTAGGGGCGGTGGAGGTCGTCCAGGGCGTCGATGGCGTCGGGGTCGAGGGCGCTGGAGCGCAGCTCCTCCCTAGAGCCGATGCAGCGCTGGACGCCGCAGGCATCGCACTGCCAGATGGGCAGAGGCGTACCCCAGAAGCGCTCGCGGCTGAGGGCCCAGTCCACGTTGTTGTTCAGCCAATCACCGAAGCGGCCCTTCTTGATATGCCCCGGATACCAGTTGACCCGCTCGTTCCCCTCTATGAGGCTGTCCTTCACCGCAGTCGTGCGGATGTACCAGGTAGGCTTAGCGTAGTAGAGGAGAGGCGTATCGCAGCGCCAGCAGAAGGGATAGGTGTGACGGATGACGTCCCGCCGCAGCAGCAGACCCCGCTCCGCCAGCTCGTCCATTATCGGTTCGTCGGCGTCCTTGACGAACTGACCCGGCCAGGGGCAGGCCTCCGGCAGCTCGCCCCGCAGGTCTACCGGCTGGAGGAAGAGAAGGCCCAGCTCCTTGCCGATATCGAAGTCTTCGCCGCCGAAGGCGGGGGCGATGTGAACCACCCCGGTGCCATCGCTAAGCGATACGAACTCCCCCGCGATCACGGTGTACGCCTTCTCCACCGCCTGCCCTTTCTCCACCGTCACCAGGCGGCCGTCCTGCCCCTGATCGAACCACATCGCCTGCACGCCCCAGGCCGTCGGGTCGTACAGGGCCTCGTAGCGGAGGCCGACGAGCGCCTCCCCCTGGAGACGCGACACCTCCTCCACCCGCTCGTAGTTGTTCTGCAAGAACTCCTCGATGCCGGAGCGCAACTCGGGCGCATCCCCGTAGATGAGCCGCTCGCGGCGGCCTTCGTTCTCCACCTCGACTATCACGTACGGTGCATCTCGCTGCACCGCCAGGGCGGTGTTGCCGGGCAGCGTCCAGGGCGTCGTCGTCCAGGTGAGGATGAAGGTGGGCACGCTATCGGCCAGACGCAGCGCCGGGTCCGCCTCCTGCTCTGCCAGCTTGAACTTCACGTAGATAGAGGGGTCCGGCGTGTTCTCGCGGTAGCCCTGTGCCACCTCGTGATCGGACAGGGAGGTGCCGCAGCGGGGGCAGTGGGGGGTGGAGCGATAGTCCAGGTATAGCAGATCCTTGTCCCAGAGCTGCTTAACGATCCACCACACACTTTCGATATAGTCGTTCTCGTAGGTGATGTAAGGGTGCTCCATATCCACCCAGAAGGCGATGCGCTCCGTCAGCGCCTCCCAGTCCTCCATGTAGCGAAGGACGTTCTGGCGGCAGCGACGGTTGAACTCCTCGATGCCCACCCTCTCCTCGATCTCAGTCTTGCTCTTGATGCCCAGATCGCGCTCCACCTCCATCTCGGCGGGCAGGCCGTGGGTGTCCCAGCCCGCCTTGCGCGGCACCCGGTAGCCGCGCATCGTCTTGTAGCGGATGATGATGTCCTTGAAGACGCGGGCCAGGACATGGTGGATGCCGGGGCTGGCGTTGGCGTACGGCGGCCCTTCGTAGAAGGTGAACTGGCGGTCCTCCGGCCGCTCCTCGACGCTCCTGCGCACGACGTCGCGCTCCTTCCAGAGCTGGAGGATCCGCTTCTCCATATCCGGGAAGCTGGCTCTGCTATCGACTGGCTTGAACATAGCTTCTAACCTCATCGCCATAAATCAAGAGGCTCGTCCCTTGAGGGACGAGCCTTGGGGCCCGCGGTACCACCCTGAATTCCCCGATTGCGCATTGGGGCACTCGTTTCGGAGCACGTCGCCGCCCTGGCGGCTGTTATGCCCCTGCCTACGTTAACGGTGGCCTCCGTCCGAGCCTACTGGGGGC
Source organism: Chloroflexota bacterium (assembly GCA_022564695.1). Taxonomy (GTDB): domain Bacteria; phylum Chloroflexota; class Dehalococcoidia; order SM23-28-2; family RBG-16-64-32; genus JADFNQ01. Next base: position 4,998 of record JADFKX010000143.1, read on the forward strand.
GGCTGCGCCGCGCCGTTCGGTCGGCGGCTCGGGAGTGATTTTCGAACGCTGGTTCCGTGTCCGCTTGCACCGATCCGGACTCGCTGGCCGGTCCGCGGCGCCCTACTCGTCTCCGTCCTCGCCTTAATCTTCGGTTGTGAGCCTCAGTGTAGCGAGAGAGCATTATTGCGTCAAACGCAGTAGCCTAGGGCGAGCGCTGAACCCTGCCGGAACCGGCCTCCATCTGACCCCCGGCCTGGCGGAGGCTGTTAAAACAGTCGGAGCAGTATACGGGTC
>JADFKX010000144.1 GCA_022564695.1 Chloroflexota bacterium
GTGTTGACTCGGCACCCGAGTCGGTCGCGATCTCTCAGCAGCCGGGCTCGCCGTAGTTGCCGCAGCAGTTGCGGCGGGTGCGAATCTTGGTCCAGTTGTTGGCGAAGATGCGCTGGACCTTGCGACCCAGCGGCATCTGTGCGCCTAGGTTAGAGAAGACGGCTCGCAGACTGGGCATGGTGACCTCCGTTCGCCAATTATAGCCTATCTTGAAGTTCCCACCGGAAGGTGACCCTCCCTAGGCCAGAACGTCCACGCCGGCGGTCAGAGCATCACCTCCGAAGCGAGGCTGTCCCAGCCGACCTGCGGGTTAGGCCGTTGAGATCACGCGGCCAGATGGATTGAACGCTAACCGATAAGTAGGACACTAACACTGCGCGGAGGCAACTCCAGCTTGGAGGATTAACGAGCGTCGACCTCGAGGATGCGCAGCTGGTCCGGATGCTCGAAGTCGTTCCGTTCGAAGGGGCTGTCTGCGGCTATCTGCCGGAGCCTGCCGGACGCTGGCGACTGTAAGCCCTCGAAGGCGAAAGTGATCGTCACCGCTTCGTCCAGGTAGCGGTTTACCAGGAACACAGCTAGACGTCTCCGGTCGCCAGAGGCCGTGACCGACACGTCCACGTACGGCACTCCAGTCGGGTTCTCACCCATCATCGGCTGAATGCGCTCCGGGACGTCCGTCCACACGGGCGCGTCGAACGTCTCACAGTCCACCTCCCAACCGCGGACGAGCGGCAGCGTCTCTTCGACGTAGAGACGCTGACCAAGTAGCCGGCCGTCTCGAACAACCGGCTGCCGTTGACCTGGGTGAGGCCCAGCATGTTGACCAGCTGGGCGATCATGGCTATCTCCAGTCGCGGCACCCGCTCGTGGATGCGGTGGAAGGTGCCAGCGAACATGAGGCCCGCCCGCAGGTCGTAGTTGGTGGCGACGCAGTCCTCCCAGGCGCTAGCATGCCGCCTATCGCTCAACCACCCAGCCACCGTCCTGCCACTGGAGACGGATCACGCCCGCATCGGCGAATAGCGGCCCCACCTCCAGCTCCAGTCGGCGGTAGAGGGAGGGCGGGACGCTCAGGTCCGCCAGGTACAGCTCTCCCACTTCGGGAGCTCCCAGGCCTGTCTTCGGCAGGGCCAACGTCAGGGTGGCGACCGCCTTGATGGACGGCTCGTACACCGTACCCGAGCCGGCGTCGACGCCCGACGGCACGTCGAGCGACACGATCGGCTTGCCGCTGGCGTTGGCGCCCTCAATCAGGACGGCGAAACGTCCGCGGGGCGCCCCCGACAGGCTGTAGCCGATGAGCGCATCGACGATGAGGTCGGCCTCGCCGAAGAGGCTGTCGAGACGAGTTTGAGGAACGTCTTCGGCCTCAAGCAGCTCCACCCCCATCCGCCGCAGGATGGAAGCCTGGTGCGCGGGGACTTCCGCCAGCTCGCGGACCGCCACTGGGAGGATGATGCGGACGCGGCCGCCCATATTGCTCAGGTGGCGGGCTGCCACCATACCGCCACCGCCGTTGTTCCCCCTGCCCGCCAGCACGAGAACGCTCCGGTCGCGCGCCCCGGCCGCCAGGGTTGCGGCCAGCCGCGCCAGGTTTCGTCCGGCGTTCTCCATCATCTGGAGGAGGACGATGCCGTACTCCTCAACCATTAGCCGGTCCACCTCACGCATCTGATCCGTAGTGATGGACGGCACTCTAGCCCTCTCGCGAGCCCTGATCACTTGGGCCACCACGTCGGCAGCTCCGAAAGAATTGCCGGCTCCATCTCCACCGCCAGGGGCGTGAGGAGCCTGGCCATCGCGTTCCAGTTGGCGATGCAGAAGGTGAGCTCTACCAGATCACGCTCCGCGAGGTGGTTGAGCAGCTCACGGGCCAGCTCGACAGAGTCTGCCCGCATGGCGGTTACCGAGTCTGTGTAGCGCAGCACCAGACGCTCAAGCTCCGAGAAGCCCGACGCGGACTCGTATTCGGCCAGCGCCTCCATCTCCTTTGACGTGAGGCCAACCTGCCTGCCGATGCGGACGTGGTGGGCGAAGCCGTAGTCGCAGCGCAGGACATGAAACAGGCGCAGTATGGCCAGCTCCCTCAACCGCGGGTCAAGGCTCAGGCGCGTGAAGAGCGCCGTCATCATCTCCCACCAGGAGCGCATCAGTTCCGGCGTGTGGGCCATCACCTTGAACACGTTGAGAACGCCAAGGCCGCGGCTGGTGCTATCGATAAGCTCGTAGAACTCCCGGAGCTGCGGCGAATCTGGGGATTCCACCTGGAAAACGACGGCCATCACTTAGCTGCCCGCTCGATAATGCGATAGACGACGGTGCCCTGGGCCAGGAGCTTGCCGTCGGCGTTGGTCACCCGCACGTCGCAGTAGATGATCTCCTTGCCCCGCTTCAGCACTTGCGCCTCGGCGAAGGCGTCCTCGCCGATGACGCCGGAGAGGTAGTTGACGTTCACGCCGACCGTGGAGCCGAAGTAGCGTGGCGAGAGGATCTCCGCCGTAGTCCAGGCGGCCATCGCGCCCGTCGTGTCGATCAGGGAGGCGATAGCGCCGCCGTGAAGGGCATCGCCGGCAGTGGTGTTCTCCTTCTGAAAGCGCAGGCGCAGCTTAGCATACCCCTCGCTGCCCTCGATAAACTCCATGCCAAGGTGCTTCATGTAGGGCGTTATGGCTATCACCTTCGCCATGCGCTCATAGTTCGTGTCCGCCTTGCTGTCAGGCATCGGGGTATCCTCCCTCTCGCGTGTTAGGGCACCAACGCTATGTGGATCGCCTCCTCGCCCGATATCTCACGGGCCAAGAGGCGCAGGGCGTACTCGGCCTGCTCCAGGGGCAGGGTATGAGTGTGCATCTCCGCCAGCGGGTAACGGCCGGATTCGATCAGGCGAACCGCTGCCTCGTAGGCCGGGTAGTCCACACCGAGGGCGCCCTTTAGCGTCAGCTCCTTGGCTACGACCTTATCGCTCAGGAAGTCCGGCACCGGTTTCGGCCCCTTGGTGCCGGCCAGAACGACCGTGCCGCCGCGCCGCGCCAGGTCCACCGCCTGGGTGACCGCCTCCACAGCGTAGGCCGTCACGTCCACCACCACATCGGCCATGCGGCCGTCGGTGATCTCACGCACCCGACTACGGATGTCCTCCGCCTCGACATCGATCGTGTGGTGAGCGCCGAACCTCCGCGCCAGGGCCAGCTTCCTCTCGTCGGCGGCGAGGCCGGACACGATCACGCAGCCAGCGCCGGCCTCACGGCAGGCGATGACGCTGGCCAACCCCCGCTGCCCCGGGCCGAGGATGACCACCGTATCACCCACCCTGGTTCCCGGCAGCTCCACCGCCCAGCGGAAACCGGCGCCCAGGGGGTTGAACAGCACGGCCAGCTCAACGGGGATATCCGGGGAAATGCGATGAACCAGGGAGTGCGGGTCTAGGTACATGTACTGGGCGTAGCCGCCCCATAGGGAGGGTGGCGTGCTTGTGGAGATGTAGCCGTAACCGGATATGAAACCACGGCTCCGACACAGCCGGTAGCGTCCGGCGACGCACTCCCGGCAATAGCCGCAGGGGAGCAACGCCTCAACCGCGACACGATCCCCTTGCTTGACGCCCCAGCGCCCGGCCGCCACGTCGCCGATCTCCTCAATGATGCCCACAGGCTCGTGGCCGGGGATAACGGGAAACGGGGCGGGCAGCGCCCCCGCGTACTGTTCGTAGTCGCTGCCGCAGATGCCGCAGGCCTCCACCCGCAGGAGAGCGTCCTCTGCCCCTATCTCCGGCAGCGGAAACTCTGCGCTGCGCAGGCGGCGAGGCCCCTCCTGCACGATGGCGCGGGACGTGGCGCCCTTACTCACTTCCAGCTACGCTCCCACGGCTCACAGACGGACAGCCACCCTCCTAAATCCTGCCAGACCACGGTGCCGCTAGGATAGGCTCACCGGGCTCAGGCTGTCAATGCGGCGCCCATCGATGGCATAGCGAATCCTCCGGCCCGGCTATCGCGTAACTCTTAGTGGTCGGGGCCCAGGAGCCGTAGTCCGGCAAAGAGGTAGGCAAGATGGCATGAACCCGTTCCAGGCCTGGTTTGAGCTGGCGTTGGAGACCGTCCAGCGGGAGTCGTACTACAGCATCTACCTCGCTGCTGTCGCCACCTGGTTCACCTACATGGGCCTGCGCGGCCTGGTCTCGAAGGAGACGAGAGGGTTCGGCTGGCGGCGCGGGCCGGCCCTGGATCGGGAGGCGGAAGTGACCGGGCAGATATGGCTCGTTGTGGCGGCGACTCTCGGTGCGGCGGCGTTGCTCTTCAAGCTGACCTAAGCGGGCGTCATGGTGCCGAGGTTAAAGCTGCTCTTCGGGACGATGGCAGGGCTGATGCCCTGGCTGCTGGCCCTGGGCATGGCGCTCATCATCGTCATCGTCTTCGCTCAGCGGTTCGGCATCTTCGGCCAGAGGATCGAGCTGCCGGGGAGTTCGGTGCTTGTCCCAACGGGCTCCGAGGGCCGCAGCGTCGAGGCGTTCACCTTCACGGCCCGCGACGGCATCCGCTCCATCGATAGCCCCAGCTTCCTGACCGCCCAGGAGGCGGAGGAGCGCGGCGAGATGGTGGCCACGGAGTTCGTTATTGGGATCAGCCTAAACGGGGAGAGCAAAGCGTATCCGGTCAACATCCTGAGCCGCCACGAGATCGCGAACGACACCCTGGGTGGCGTCGCCATCGCCGTCACGTTCTGACCACTATGCTTCACCGGTCTCGTGTTTGACCGGCAGGTGGAGGGCCAGGAGCTCACGTTCGGCGTGTCCGGTAAGCTGATCATGAACAACCTGGTGATGTACGACCGCCAGACGGACTCTCTCTGGCTCCAGATAAGCGGCGAGGGTATCGATGGCCGCTTCAAGGGCGTCAGCCTCGTCAAAGTCCCGCACGTGCAGACCAGCTGGGCCGCCTGGAAAGAGATGCACCCGGACACTCTGGTGCTGGACAAACGAGGCGGCTACAACCGCGATCCGTACGAGTCGTATTACAACGATCCCGGCGCAGGCCCCCTGGGCCAGTCCCGAAGCGATGACCGCCTGCCGCCCAAGGAGCTGGTGCTGGGCTACATCTTCGGCGGGCGCGCCAAGGGCTACCCCTTCCGAACGCTCCTGGAGACGCCGGTGATCAACGACGCCTTCGCCGAACGCGAGCTGCTGGTGGTGTTCGACGAGCGCTCCCAGACGGGACAGATCTTCCGGCGCGAAGTGGACGGTCGCACA
>JADFKX010000145.1 GCA_022564695.1 Chloroflexota bacterium
TCGACCGGCATGTCGCAGCGGAGGCTCTTGGGGTCGGGCTCAACGTCGACGAGGTTGGTGTACATACGAGGGCCTTCGTCCAGCTCCACGATAGCGGTGACATAGGGGGTCTCCTGCGCCCAGCCGGGGTGGAAGGCACGATGCTGGATGGCGAAGGAGTAGACTTTGCCGCGGCCGCTAACTTGGCGCCACTCGATCTCCCAACTGAAGCACTGGGGGCAGAACCGACGCGGGTAGAAGAAGAAGCTCTGGCAGGGGCGGCAGAAGGGGAGCCAGAGCTCGTGGCTCTTGCAGCCCTCCCAGTAGCGTTGGGTCTCCGGGCTAGGCGTGGGAATGGGCTTTGCGTACTGCTGCTTGGGCATGCGTTCCTTCGACAGACTCAGGACAGGTCCTTAACCTTGACGTGAAGTTCGGAATCGTCACCGATGGTAGATGGCGCGGATGGGGAGTGTCAAGGATTGGGGGCCAGGGCCGGCAGTAGGGCCTGAGTCAGCCATATAGCACCTAGAAATGAGGTGTGCTATACTACCGCGAGCCGGTAGCGCTAAAATTCACAAAGTTTAGGGCGTATGCTTTCCGACTGGGGACACGTAGGTTTTCTCCTCCTCCTGGCGCTTGTCTTCCCCGTGGGAGGGATCGCTTCCTCCTGGATGCTGGGCCTGCTCAAGATACGCCCCCAAGCGCCCGATCCGATCAAGGAGGACATCTTCGAGTGCGGCGTGGAGACGGAGGGCACGGCCTGGGTCCAGTTCAACTTCCGCTACTACTACTACGCCCTGCTGTTCGTGATCTTCGACGTGGAGGCTGTCTTTCTCTACCCCTGGGCCGTCTCGCTCGACGAGGCCTCGGTCACCGGCTTCATCGCGGTGGTCACATTCATAGTCATCCTGACCATCGGCTTGGCCTACGCGTGGCGCAAGAAGGCGCTGGAGTGGCTGTGACGTGAGACCACACCCGATAGCCTGCCGGCTGGCCGTGCCTACCGGCAGGCGGGTAGGCAGGGAATGCGTCGCGATGGTTGGCAGCCTGGCACCGCCCCAATCGAATCGGGGCGGGAGCGCCACGGCATGACGACGGTACTGTCCGGCTTTGATCTCGCGCACCGCCTCCAGCCCAAGCTCCCCGACGCGGTTGTAGACGCTACCCCCGATTGGGCGGAGGTGAAGCCGAACCGCCTGCTGGAGGTCTGTACCTTCCTGCGAGACGACCCTGAGCTGGACTTCCGCTTCCTCAGCTCCCTCACTGGCGTGGACCTGCTGGACCACTTCGAGGTGGTCTATCATCTGCTATCGATCAGCCGCAATCAGGCAGCAACCCTAAAGGTTCCTTGCGAAGACCACGACAATCCAGAGGCACCGTCCGTGGTGTCGGTCTGGCGCGGCGCCCACCTCCAGGAGCGGGAGGCGTTCGATCTGCTGGGGATCCGATTCCAGGGCCACCCGGACCTGCGGCGCATTTTCCTGTGGGAGGGGTTCGCCGGCCACCCCCTGCGAAAGGACTGGCTCAACTTCCCCGGCGGCGAGATGGCCGGCCTCGAACGCTACCCCGGCGAGCCGGGCGGTAAGCTTGAGGGGAGAGGCTAGCGGTGTCGATGAAGACGGCGGTTGGGTGGCACCACCGCAGCCTGAAGGCTGCGGAATCGAGTGTTGGCGATGCCTCGGTCTTCAGGCTGAGGTCGGGAGGTCCCACCCCGTGTCGATGAAGACGGAGCCGTTCGTGGTCAACATAGGGCCGCAGCACCCCAGCACGCACGGCGTGTTCCGCATGCGCCTGACGCTGGACGGCGAGCGGATCATCGACGCGGACATGGTGATCGGCTACCTGCACCGAAGCATGGAGAAGCTGGCCGAGGAGCGAAGCTACACCCAAAACATTCCTTTCACGGACCGAACCGACTACGTGGCGGCGATGACCGGGAACCTGGCCTACGTGCTGGCGGTGGAGAAGCTGTGCGGGATAGAGCCGCCGGAGCGAGCGTCGTGGCTGCGGGTGATCATGTCTGAGCTGCAGCGGTTCGCCAGCCACTCCATGGCGGTGGGCGTGTTCGCCAACGACTGCGGCACCTGGCAGACGCCGGTCATGCACATGTTCCGCGAGCGGGAGAAGATCCTTGACCTGTTCGAGATGGCCTGCGGCGCCCGGCTGACGACAAACTACATGCGAATCGGCGGGGTGTCCAGAGACGTTCCGCCGGAGTTCAGGCCAGCGCTCCGTAAGCTCCTTGATGAGCTGCCGATGCGGATGGGCGAGTACGAGGACCTGCTGCTGGAGAACGAGATTATCGTCGCCCGCTCCCGCGGCATCGGCGTGCTGACGCCGGAGGTGGCGATCAACTGTTCGCTGAGCGGACCTATGCTGCGGGGGAGCGGCGTCGCCTGGGACATCCGCAAGGCTGACCCTTACTGCGTCTACGACAAGCTGGAGTTTGACATCTGTGTCGGCACCGACGGCGACGCCTACGACCGCTTTCTGGTACGGCTGGCCGAGATGCGACAGAGCATCCACATCCTTGAGCAGTGCCTGGAGATGATGCCGGAGGGCCCCGTTCACTCGCAGATAACGACCGCCACGGCGCAGCCCGGTGGCCAGCCTTCGGCGCCGCTGACCATCCGCGTCCCAGCGGGCGAGGCATACGGGCGTATCGAGTCGCCGCGGGGCGAGCTGGGGTTCTACATCGTGAGCGACGGCGGCCCCGCGCCGTACCGGTTTCACATCCGCTCCCCTTCGTACATCAACCTAACGCCGCTGCGTGAGCTGGCGATAGGGGCGACGGTGGCCGACGCGATCGTCATCCTGGGGAGCATCGACATCGTCGTGGGCGAAATAGACCGCTGATGCCCTTCCTGGCCAAGTGGTACGACCTGCGCGACCTGGGCAACGCCGTGGGCGCCTTTCTGGACTGGATACGCGACCTGGGTGGGCCCGATTGGATTCCATACGTGGTTTCGGGGCTCATAGGCATCGTGGCGATACTGCTCTGGTTGTTGGTCAGCCAGCTGGCGTTCATCTGGATAGAGCGGCGGGTCATCGGGCGGATGCAGGCGCGGATCGGCCCGAACAGGGTGGGCCCCTGGGGGCTGCTCCAGCCGATCGCTGACGCGCTGAAGCTGCTGCTCAAGGAGGCGATCACCAATCGCTACGCCGACAAGCCGCTGTTCTGGCTGGGCCCGGTGCTCATCTTCATCCCGGCGCTGGTGGTGTTCGCCGTGATCCCGTTCGGCGAGGGGATGTCGTTGGCCGACCTCAACGTGGGGGTGCTGTTCGTAATCGCCATAACGTCCATCAACTCGATAGCGATATTCATCAGCGGCTGGGCATCCAACAACAAGTTCGCCCTGCTGGGGTCGATGCGGGCGATCGCGATGTTGATCAGCTACGAGCTGGTGCAGGCGTTCGCGCTGCTGGGGGTAGTGATCTTCGCGGGCAGCATGCGGCTGGGGGATATCGTCGCCTGGCAGTCGGAGTTCAACACCTGGATGTTTCTCCTTCAGCCGCTGGCGCTGGTGGCGTTTCTCATCGCCTCGGCGGTGGAGATCAACCGCTCGCCGATGGACATCTCGGAGGCGGAATCGGAGATCGTTGCCGGCTATCACACGGAGTACTCTGGGATCAAGTTCGGCTTCTTCTACGCGGCGGAGTACTTCGCCGGGTTCGCCGTGTCAGCCATCGTCGTCACACTGTTTCTGGGCGGCTGGACGGCCTTTGGGCTGGAGAGGTGGGTGCCGGGGTGGCTGATCTTCCTATCGAAGCTGTACTTGGTGTTCTTCCTGTTCATCTGGACGCGCGGCACCCTGCCACGGCTGCGCATCGACCAGTTGATGGCGTTCTCCTGGAAGTTCCTGCTGGAGCTTCTCTTCATCCACATTCTCGTGGTGGGAGCGGAGGTCCTGATCTGGCACGAGGGCGACTACCCGGCGGTAGTGGTCCTCCCGATCTTCGCCGTTATCAACTGGACGCTGGCCGTGGCGCTGGTCGTCGGCTGGGCGACGTTCATGGGACATCTGCGACCGGAGCGAAGGGCGAAGCGGGCAGTGCTCACGCAGGAGCTGGGCGCGACGTACTTCCGGCCTGCCGGCGGTCACGGTACCGGGCCGATGGGAGAGGCGTAGTTGGAGGACACAGGCAGCATCGTCGCCTTCTGGCTGCTGGCGGCGCTAACGCTCGGCTCCGCCCTGGCGGTAGTGCTCATTCGAGACCTGATCCGCGCCGTCGTTCTGCTCATAACTAGCTTCCTGGGCGTGGCCGGTCTCTACATAACTCTATCGGCTGATTTCGTCGCCGTTGTCCAGGTGCTGATCTACGTAGGGGCAATCTCGGTGCTGATGCTGTTCGCGATCATGCTAACGCCACGTGCCGGCCGTAACAACGCGGAGACGTTCTTTCGGATCCCCGGGATCCTGCTGGCGGGGCTGATGGCGTTCACGATCAGCCTGGTCAGCCTGGATACGGACTGGGCCGTGGTGGAGCGGGGAGGTTTCGAGGAGACGGCGTCCGCGATAGGGGAAGCGCTGCTGGACAAGTACGTGCTGCCGTTCGAGCTGGCGGCGGTGCTGCTGCTGGTGGCGATGCTGGGCGCGATATTGCTGGTGCACCCCGAGGGCACGGACGAGGAGTGAGATGGCGATAGAGCTGGAACACTACCTGATCCTGGGCGCGCTGCTGTTCTCGATAGGGCTGTACATGGCGCTGGCGAAGCGAAACTTCGTGGGGGTGCTGATGGGGATAGAGATGATGTTCAACGCGGTGAACCTGACGTTCATCGCTTTTTCTCGGTTCCCACGTTTCGCGGATATGACGGATGCGGAGCGGCTAAGCGGCCACGTGTTTGTCATATTCGTGATCACGGTGGCGGCGGCGGAGGCGGCGGTGGCGCTGGCGCTAGCCATGCTGGTGTACCGCAACCGCGAGACGATAGACGTAGACCGAATGGACCTCTTGAAGTGGTGATTCCTTCAACAAGCTCTCCGAGAGGAGCATCGGAGTCCGCAAAGCGGACAGGGTAGGGTGCTATGTGGACGAAGCTGATGGAGACGAAGAACGCCTACACGGCGGAGATATGGAAGGAGCTTCTCAACGCGGAGGCGGTTGTGGTGCAGGTAGTACCGGCGTCCGGCTGGGCGAACGCGGCGGAGCTGGAGCCGTACACGCTGTACGTGCCGTGGGGAAAGACGCACGTAGCAGAGGAGATCTTGAGGAAGATATAGC
>JADFKX010000015.1 GCA_022564695.1 Chloroflexota bacterium
AGCTACCCAGCCCGGCAGCTCCGTGCGACCCGGCACCACCAGCAGTGTCTCGGCAATCGTCTTTGAGGGTCTTCGCGGCGTTGAACCGATGCGCACCTCGCGCGCGCTGACCCAGGCCGTGAGGCCGTGCGCCAACGAGACGCTGCTGCGGCGCTTAGCCAGCGCCTCCTCCACGGCGACGATGTGGACGGACTCCACGTCCGCCGTCGGGCCGGCCAGACGGCGCACCGCACGCCGCAACAGGCGCGCCCGCAGCGCCGGCGCCAGAGACGAAAACGGCTTCCTAACAAAGGTGACGCTCTCACTTGCGAGCGAGGCCAGCGATCGCCACTCAGCGTCAGCGGCTTCGTCCAGGTATTCCACCGTGTCAGCGGCCGCCTCCCCCAACCGGCAGAGCGCCTCCTCAAGCCTGGGATTGAATCGTCTCAGCGCCGGCAGCAGCTCGTGCCGGATTCGGTTGCGGGTGGCGTCCAGCAGCAGGTTCGTCGGGTCCTCCCGCAGCGTTACCTCTGCGCCGCGACAGTAGCGCAGAGTCTCGGCGCGACTCACCTCCAGCAAGGGCCTGGCCAGAGCCGGCCCGCGGCCGAACGGCCAGGACGAGCGCGGCCGCAGGCCGACGAGGCCGTCCAGACCGCTGCCCCGCAACAGGTGCATCAGCACCGTTTCGGCGCGGTCGTCCATCGTGTGTCCCAGGACGACGACGCCCGCCTTAAGCCGTCTCGCCTCCCGCCGCAAGAAGTCGAAGCGCAGATGCCGCGCCGCCGCCTCTATCGACTCCCGCCGCCTGCGTGCGCGTGCGCGCACGTCGCCGGACCCGACGACGACGGTCAGGCCAAGCGCCCGCGCGATGCCCCTGACTGCCGCCTCGTCCCCGTCGGCCTCCTCCCGTGAGCGCAGCATGTGATCGAAGTGGGCCACCGCCGGCTCAATCCCCAGCTCCTCCCCCAGGCGGGCAAGCACTAGCAGCAACGTCAGGGAGTCCTGCCCCCCGGACACCGCAACCAGCACACGCTCCCCCGGATTGAGCACCCGGTTGCGCCGGACGTAGCGCAGGACTCGCTTTTCCAGCCCTTTCCTGAAGGGGGTTACGGGCCGGAGGCGTTCTGGTGTGGACGGCTGCTCAGCGCGCGGCATAACAGATCGGGGCGGTGACTTCGCGTCGCCGCCCCGTAATTGTATCGCTTTTCCTTACGCTAGCGGGTGAGCATCTGCCACCAGAGCTCGCTCTCCTCAGGCGCATCAGGGCCTAGCGCGGATGAGGGGCCGGTAGAGATGACGACGATGCCATCCTCCCCTTCGCGCACAAGCCCCAACTGCTCCCGCGCGACCGCCTCGATGTACTCGTCTGAGCCAAGGTATTCGCGAAGCATCTCCAGTCGCCCGTAGCGCTGCTGCAGCTCACCGATCTCCGCCCGCAGCCGGTCCTCCCGATCGCCGAGCTGGCTGGAGCGCAGAGCGGTGACAGCACCCATGACCAAGAAGTAACCGACGATGACAGCCGTTACCCCCAGCACGATCCGGGTGCTTGATATCCTCAGAAGATGCTTAAGCATCGCTGTCAATATACAACGTGCCTTGCGGCGTCAGGTTAGTCCCCTTCAAGATGGCAGGTGTCGTTCAGCCGCACCACCTTCAGGCGCTTTGGGCTGAACTCCAAAACGGAGACGGCTCCCACGGAGTGGCGCAGGCGGCGGAACTGTGCCAGCTCTATGCCGAGGGCACGAGCGATCAACGAGAGGATCACGAAGTTATGGCTGACCGCGGCGATCTCCTCGTCACCGTGACGGGCAGCTAGTTCGTTCACCAGCGCCCAGGCCCGCTCCTGCACGTCCACCAGCCGCTCCCCTCCCGGCATGGCCTGGGTGGGACCCGGTTCGCCCACCCACTTCTCCAACAGGTCTGGGTAACGCTCCCTTACTTCCGCGAAGGTGAGGCCGTCCAACTCCCCAACGTCCATCTCGATAAGCCGCTCCTCCACCTGCACCTCCCGTCCGTGATGCCCCGCGACAGCTCCAGCCGTGTCCAGGGCGCGCTGCAGAGGGCTGGAATACACCGCGACGAGATGCTCGCCGGCCAGCGCCCGCCCTACCCGCTCCGCCTGCCAGAGACCGTGTTCGTTGAGAGGTACGTCGTCCTGCCCCAGGGCGAGGCCGCGGCGGTTAGACTCCGTCTCACCGTGACGGACCAGGTAGAGACGCACGCGCTACTCTTCCGATTCGTCCAGGCGACGATAGGCCTGTACGACGCTCGACATCCTGTTCTCGTACAGGCTGCGACGGTGGATGCGCAGCGGCGACTCCAGGCCCAGCGCAGCCACCACCTGATCGGCGCGCCCGCTCCGATCCTGACCGATGCGAAGGCGCATCATCAACCGATAAACCCCCTCGCCCTCCGTCTCCAGCCGCAGCCCCAACACCAGCGGACGCAGGTCGTAGCGCTGCACCTTCTTCTCTCGCTGGCGTTCCCATGGCAGCGAGCGGGTGGCGAGAAGGTCGCCGATGGCGCGGCGTATATCTTCCGCGGAGCTGCCGCCGTTGGCCACGTCTACCTCATACTCCGCCCAGCGCACCTGCGTCTGCAGGGCGGGCAGCGCCAGACCCACCTCGCGAGCGCATAGCGCCTCCAACCCAGGCGGCAGCGTCGCCTGGAGCGCGGCCACGAAACGTGCCGGCTCGACTCGCTCGCTCAGGAAAACGTCGGCGAGATCGCAACTGGAGGTGACGCTGACCGGAAGGGGCGCAGCTATCGATATCTGCGCTGTCGAGCGCCGACCTTCAGAGTAGGCCAGCGGCAGGCCCGCCTCTCGCAACGCCTGCTCCAGGGCACGCATCACCTCAAGGTGCGATAGCTCCTTCGCCTCATCGCCGCGCGCGAACGTCAGCCGCAGACGCTGAACCTTCATTACTGCAGCTTGGTCACAGTCAGCCGCTCCACCTTGTGCGCCCTCACCTCCGTAACGGTGACGTGCAGGCTGTTGTAGGTGAACTGCTCGCCCTGCTCTGGAATGCGGCCCAGATGGCTGAGAACGAAGCCGGCAACGGTCTCGTATTTCCCTTCAGGCAGGCCCAACTCCAGGTCCTCGTTGGCGTCGGAGATGCTCATCCCGCCATCGATCTCTACGGTGCGCTCATCGAGGCTGATCACCTCTTCATCATCATGCCGGTGAAGCTCGTCGCCAACGTAGCCCACCAGCTCCTCCAGAAGCGTCTCCAGCGTCACCAGCCCCTCGGTGCCGCCGTATTCATCGACGACGATCGCCATCTGGTGACCGGAGTGCTGCATCTCGAAGAACAGAACGCCCACGAACTTCGTCTCGGGCACGAACAGAGCCGGCCGCATCGCCAGATCGATCTGCGACCCCTCGTCCAGCTGTTTGTCGGCCAGCCCGCGCAGGACGTCCTTAATGCCAACGATACCGATGACGTCATCGGGGCTGTCCTGGAACACCGGGAACCGAGAGTGGGAGTGCTGCGAGAAGATGGCGTACAGATCTGCGACGGTCATCCCCTTCTCCAGCCAGACAACCTCCGTGCGCGGTATCATCACCTCGTTGACACGGCGGTCGCCGAAGTGGAATACGCCCTCCAGCAGCTCCGCCTCCCCTTTCTCCACCACGCCCTCGGCGGCGCCGATGTCGATGAGCATGCGCAACTCGCCCTCGGTCACCGTGGGCCCCCGGCCCAGCCGCTTGCCCAGCAGCAACCGCGACAGTAAGTCCGGCACGAAGGCGATCACCGCCAACAGCGGCATCAGCGCCAGCATCGCGAAGTGAATCAGAGAACCGACGACTAGGGCGTAGCGTTCGGCAGCGCGGACGGCGAAGATCTTGGGCGTCATCTCACCGAAGATAACCGCGGCGACTGTAAGGAGGACGATAGCCGCGGCCGCGCCCCAGCCAGCCTCCCCCGCGACGTCGATAGCCACAGCGGTGGCCAGCGCGGTGGCGAGGATGAGGAACAGGTTCTGGCCCAGGATGACGAAGGCGAAGAAGCGGTCCTCCCGCTCCCAGATGCGCTCAATAGCGCGCGCCGCGCGGTTGCCCTGAGAGGCCAGATGCTTCACCCGCACCCGGCTGACGGTGAGAACAGCGGCCTCCATACTGGTGAAAAAAGTGAACAGCAGGAAAGAGACGATGAGGAGGGCGATGTTCAGCCCCAACCCTCCTCCGCCCAGGTCCAGTCCACTCTCCTGGGCAAGGACACCCAGCTCGGGCCGTAATGGAGGTATGTACATCTGGCGTTACACCCGCCCAGCGGCGGACGCAGCCATTATATCGCATCGGCTGGGATGGTTCGCAGCGCCCGACTGCCCCAACCGACCACCCATCGTGCATAATGGGGTTCAAACGGAAGGAGAGTACGCACATGTCCCTGGTGGTAACCGTGTACGTGCCGAGCGGCATCGTCATGGCCGCCGACTCCCGTATGACCGTCCTCCGCAGCGAGGAGAGGGAGGAGAATGACCAGAAGCTGAAGGTCCAGCAGCAGATCGTGCTCTCAGACAACGCCAACAAGGTAGTGATGCTGCGCAGCATCGGTGCCGGGATTAGCGTCTACGACGCCGGCATCATCAACAACCAGCCCGTGGACAGCCACGTCCACCGTTTCGAAGAAGAGGTGCTCACCCCGGAGGACGACGTCGCCTCCTGCGGCGAGAAGTTCCTCTCTTTCTTCCAGACCAACCACCCCAAGGTTCCGATAGGCTTCCACGTGGCCGGCTACCGGATGGAGAACCGCACCAGCAGCCCCTTCGTGTTCGTCGGACACACCACCAAGCAGGAGAGCATCCGCCGCGTAAACGTCAACGACGACGGCAAGGTTCAGTACGGCATCCTCCGCAGCGGCGACATCCAGGTAGTCAACCGCCTCATCGAAAAGACGCAGCTTCCCCTGTTCGCGGCGATGCCTCTTCAGGACGCCGTGGACTACGCCGTCCACCTCATCCGCACCACGATCGACACGATGCGCTTCGAGCCCCGCTTCCCCGGCGTCGGCGGCGCCATCGACGTGCTGGCGGTCACGCCCACGGAGATGCGCTGGGTGCAGCGTAAGGAGCTGCGCGGCGAAGGGTGATCGTCCCGCGCAGGGGGACGAGTGTAGCTGGGTTGTTTTCTGACTTTCCAGGCAAGGTCCTTGCCGGCTTCAGCGGGGCCGCTGACGCATTGGCTTGTCCATCGCCCGTTTACGCGGGAGGCCCGTATTACCGAACTACTATCAGAACAAGGAATAAGACTAACAGGGAGCTGGGCCTTGGGAAGTGACGTACAAAAGAGAGAGTTTCGGCTCGCGGGCAATTCTTTGTCCAGTGTGATGACGAAATTCGCTATTGTAGCCGGCGTCGTGGGCCTATTCATCGTCGCCGCTCTTTTCGGTGCCGGAACCATCAACGTAGAAGGCGCGCTCTTCGCTGCCGTCTTCATGTTGGTTGCTTCGGCCGCCATGGCACGGAACATGCGTGCATTTGGCCAAGGGGGCGCTAAGCTTACGGAGGCTCGGTTGGAGGTGCACACGAATACTGGGAAACATCTCTACAAGTGGGCTGATATTCTCGATATTGAGCTTAAGAGCCTACGATCCCAGTCAGCGCTAAGACGCTTCTGGGATATCGGTCAAATAACTGCAGATCAAGGCTTCGTCGAGATCAGGCTGAGACGCTCCGTTCGTCTTGGGCTGTTACCAGGCCGATCCGGGACGGACATACTCGGCCTGCCTTCGCTTGTAGTTAAGAGTGTACGGCTGCATCTCGAGGATCCAGAAGGCTTCGTTCTGGCCGCGAGGTCGTTCCTGCAAACTTAGCGCAACGTGGATGCAGAGTGCCACGCGGTCGTCAACCGGCCCGTTCTCGTTGTCCTCCGGGACGGGACGGACACGTACGTGTCCGGGCGGACCCTTCGGCAGGCTCTCATCTCCACCAGATCCTCCAGGCGGCCGTTCGCCTCCGCCGACGCCAGGACGCGCGGCAGCAATTCCCCTAGTAGCCTCGCCCATCGCTCGGATTAATCCTTAACCACCTCTGACCCTTGGTAACGGTCTCCACGCGCAACGGCGGCCTTCGCTGCGGCATCTGTCTCTTGGTGTCTGATTCTTTATGTAAAGCCCGTTAGTGGCTTGGCCCAGATTGGGTCAAGAGTGAGAAGAAAAGAGGAGACGAGATGAAACATCCAATGTTTGCTCTCGCTGCGGCAGCGGCGCTGCTGGTAGGCCTGATCGTCGGTGGACGAGGCGCTCAAGCAAGTACCGCCCTGGTTCTGGACTTCGAGGGGCTGGGGAACCTGGAGCGGATCCTCGACTTTTACGACGGAGGCTTTGGAGGATTCGGCAGTGGCCCGGGGCCGGCCTACGGCATCTCGTTTGGCCCGGATGCCCTGGCCCTCATAGACGCTGACGCTGGAGGCAGCGGCAATTTCGCAAACGAGCCCAGCGCCAACACCATAGCCTTCTTCCTAACTGGACCGGGCGTAGTAATGAACGTGACCAACGGCTTCACGACTGGCTTCTCGTTCTACTACACCTCGGCCCGAGTGGGGACTGTTACAGTCTACGATGGACCGAACGGGACCGGGAATGTGCTCGCAGCCGTCCCTGTGGAGAAGCAATACAATACCTGCGGCGCCCCGGACCCCACCGGGGCTTTCTCGTGCTGGACCCCCGTTGGTGTCACCTTCGCTGGCACTGCCTTTTCCGTCAACTTTGGGGGCGTCTGGAACCAGACGGGCTTCGACGACATCACGTTGGGGTCGGCTACCCCGGGCGCGGAGGTGTTGGGCGCGGAGGAGATCGGAATTGACATCAAGCCGGGCAGCGACCGCAACTCCATCAACCCCAACAGCAAGGGGGTCATCCCGGTGGCTATTCTGGGCAGCTCCTCCTTTGACGTCACCACCGTGGATGTGACCACTCTGACGTTCGGTCCGGATGGGGCCACCCCTGCCCATGACCTGACCGATCCCATCGTTTATGCCGACCATTTCCAGGACGTGAATAGCGACGGCTTTATGGACCTGGTCACCCACTATCGCACCAAGGTCACCGGCATCGCCAAGGGCGACCCAGAGGCCTGTCTTGCGGGAGTGACGACCGGCGGCTCGGCAATCTATGGTTGCGACGCCATCAAGACCGTCGGCAAGTAGCCGCCTGCTCGCAGCCGTCAGATGCAGCTAGGGGCGGGGCCTCATCGGCCCTGCCCCTGGCGCGGCGTCCAGGATACGCTTGGATAGGAGGTCAGCGACGCGTTTGATACCTCTTTGGCGCCCACCTAGCCATCTGCCTGTATCAGCCGCTCCGCCGCCGTGTGCGGGTCCAGCTCCCGCTTGGCGATCGATTCCACCAGCTCGTCCAGGCGGCCGTTCGCCTCCGCCGTCGCCAACACCCGCGACAGCAGCTCCTCCCCGGCCAGCGCCAGGAGCTGACGCCGAGCCCTGTGCCGCCGCGCCTCCTCCAACCGTCCCGAAGTCTCCAGAAAGCTGCGGTGGCGGTCTATCGCATCGGCCAGCTCCACCACCCCCCGGCCCCTGATCGCCACAGTCTTCAGAATCGGCACCTCCCAGCCCTCGTCCCGGTTCAGGTTGAGGTAGGCGTGCAACTGCTGAGCTGTGATGTCGGCGCGCGGCTGATCGGCCTTGTTGACGACCAGTATGTCGGCGATCTCCAGGATGCCCGCCTTGATCGCCTGAACCTCGTCGCCAGCCCCCGGCACGCTGATGACGACCGTCGTGTGGGCGGTATCGGCCACCTCCACCTCGTCCTGCCCCGCCCCTACCGTCTCCACGATGATGATGTCCTTGTGTGCCGCGTCCAGCACGGTAGTGACGTCGCTCGTGGTAGACGCCAGGCCGCCCAGGGCGCCGCGCGTGGCCATGGAGCGGATGAACACACCGGGGTCAGAGGTCAGCTCCTGCATGCGGATGCGATCGCCCAGGACGGCGCCGTGGCTGAAGGGGCTGGTTGGGTCGACAGCGACGATGCCGACAGTGCGGTCGCGCGTTCGGTACTCGCGCGCCAGGACGCCCACCAGCGTACTCTTACCGGAGCCTGTTGGCCCCGTCATGCCGATGATATGGGCGTGTCCGGTGTGGCCGAACAGAGCCTTCATCGCCTCTCGGCCCTCGGGGTAGCCGTTCTCTACGAAGCTGAGGAGACGCGACAGCGCCCGCTTGTCGCCGTCCAGCAGACGGGCGACCAGATCATCGGTCACGACTTGCTTGGCGCGCCTTTGGCGGGGACGTTCTTTCGCACCCACTCCACGATGTCCAGGGTGGAGGCGCCGGGGCCAAAGACCCCCTGGAATCCTATCTTCTCCAGAATCGGTATATCCGCCCGCGGTATGATCCCTCCGCAGAACAGCACCAGATCGTCCATCTTCCGCTTCTTTAACTCCTCCACCACGCGGGGGAACAGCTCCAGGTGCGCCCCGGACAGGATGGACAGACCGATGACGTCAGCGTCTTCCTGAAGCGCCGTCTCCGCTATCATCTCCGGCGTCTGCCGGATGCCGGTGTAGACAACCTCCATACCGGCGTCCCGCAGGGCTCGAGCCACCACCTTGGCGCCACGGTCATGACCGTCCAGGCCGGGCTTGGCGATGATTACCTTGATCTTGCCCTCTTGATTCATCTGTGAACGAACCCTCCCTGTGAGACGATTATATAGCAGAGGCAGGTTCAGAAGCGAACGGAGGGCTCAATGTCAGGTCGCAGAGTCGGCCGCAGCCCGACGCTACCGCCGCTCGATGAGTTGGATCGGCACGCCGTGGGCCGACGACGCCCTCACGCGGGCGACGCGGCTGCCCGGCCAAATTCCCTGCTCCGGATCGGAGACGCGGGCGCCCTTCCCACGCAGATAACCGACCGCCTCATCGAGATCATCCACCTCGATGCTTATCGAGAAGAACCCCTCGCCCCGCTCCTTGAACTGCTCCGCGAACCGCCCCTTCTCCGCCACCGGCTGCACCAGCTCGATGAAGGCGTCGCCGACGGGCAGACGAGCGGCCTTGAAGCCGGAGCCCAGCGGCTGCTCCAGAGTGGCGTCCACCTTCAGCCCTAAGTTACGCTCCCACTTGGCGGCGGCGTCCGCCAGATCCTCGGTAGCGATGACGACGTGATCGATGCGCTTGAACGTTGCCATCGCCATCACTCTACCGGCGTCGCCAGCTCGACGAGGACGCCGCGGCTCGCCTTCGGATGCAGGAAGCAGATCATGCCCGCCAGCCCGCGCCGTGGCTGCTGGTCGATAAGCTCAACCCCCTTCGCCTTCAGCCCCTCCAGCTCCGCGGCCACGTCAGGTGTCTGGAAGCAGATGTGGTGCAGCCCCTCACCCTTCCGCTCCAGGAAGCGCCCCACCGGCGACTCCGGCGATAGCGGCTCCAGCAGCTCGATCTCGCTCCCGCCGATGGTGAGGAGGGCGGCCTTCACCCCCTGCTCCTCCACCGTGGCGGACGCCTGCACCGGCAGGCCAAGCGTCTCACTGTAGAACTTCAGCGCCTCGTCCAGGCTGCGGACCGCGACGCCGATGTGATGGATCTTCTCAATCATATCCCCTCCTGCTGACGCCATTCCCTGATGTCGGCGGCGTGACCCTTTTCGCCGTTGAGCAAGCCATCGGTTAGCATGCGCACCATCTGGCCAGCAGCGAATACACCCTCGGGCTGGGCGTTCAGGGCGTCGATGAACTGGCGGCGCGAGTCCTCCAGCTCGAACATCGCCTGCGGCAGGGAGAAGAGGTTGCGCGAGCGCATCAGCCCAACGTTCCAATCGTCTACCTCCTCCAGGCGAAGGGTGGCGAGCTGAGGGATGTGGCCGCGGCTGATCCGCTGCAGGTCCGGGACGGCGAACTGCTCCCAGGACGCTAGGTGGCAGAGGACGTCCTTGACGGACCAGCTGCCGAAGGCGGCAACCGTCATCTTCTCCTCCGGGATGCCGTTGATAGCGTCCTGCGTCTCCCCGCGGACGGTCTCCAGGGCGGCGATGGCCTCTGACTTGTCACTCATGGGACGGGCCCCTTCTAGATACAGGCATGTTTTGATCGTTTCTAGCCTGGTCAGATCACCACAACCTCGCGCTGCTCGCCGAAGAACTCACGCGTCACGGCGCAGATCTCGCCGATCGTCACGTAGCTCTCCGCGCACTCAATGAAGACCGGCATCAGGTTCGCGTCGGAGCGGGCAGCCTCGTCCAGCCGCTTGAGCATCTGCTGGACACGACCGTCGTCGCGCTCCGACCGCACGCGCCGCAGGCGCTCCAGCTGCCGCTGGACCACCTCCTCCCGAATGCGCAGGATCTCCGGCTCCGCCTCCTCCTCGGTCGTGAACTCGTTGACGCCGACAACCGTGCGCTCGCCGCGGTCAACCTGCATCTGTATGCGGTAAGAGTTCTCCTGGATCTCGCGCTGCTGGAACCCCATCTCGATGGCTTTCAGCGCCCCGCCTATATCGTCGATGCGCTCTATGTACTTGAACGCCTCCTCCTCAATGCGGTCTGTCAGCCTCTCCACGTAGTAGGACCCACCGATCGCGTCGATAACGTCGGCCACGCCGGATTCGTGGGCTATGATCTGCTGCGTGCGGAGCGCAATCTGCGCTGTCTTCTCCGTGGGCAGCGCCAGCGCCTCATCCATAGAGTTGGTGTGCAGGGACTGGGTGCCGCCCAGGACGGCGGCCAGCGCCTGCAGCGTGGTGCGAACGATGTTGTTCTCCGGCTGCTGCGCGGTGAGAGTGGCGCCTCCGGTCTGGGTGTGGAAGCGAAGCATCATCGAGCGCGGGTCCTTGGCGCCGAAGCGCTCCTTAGCGATGCGAGCCCACATTCGGCGTGCGGCGCGGAACTTCGCCACCTCCTCCAGGAAGTTGGTGTAGGAGGCGAAGAAGAACGACAGCCTTGGCGCGAAATCATCGAACTTCAGCCCCACATCCAGCGCCGCCTTCACGTAGGCGATGGCGTTGGCAAAGGTGAACGCCACCTCCTGCACAGCCGTGCAGCCGGCCTCCCGCATGTGGTAGCCGCTTATGCTGATCGTATTCCACTGGGGCAGGTTTTCCTTGCACCAGGAGAAGACGTCAGTGATCAGGCGCATGGAGCTCTCCGGCGGGTAAATGTAGGTGCCGCGAGCGATGTACTCCTTGAGGATATCGTGCTGCGTGGTGCCGCCTATCTTGGTGAGGTCAGCGCCCTGCTTCTTCGCCACCGCCACATAAAAAGCGAGAAGGATCGCGGCCGTGGAGTTGATCGTCATGGAGGTGGTTACCTTGTCCAGGGGTATCTCCTTGAACAGGAGCTCCATATCGGCCAGCGAGGAGATGGCCACCCCCACCTTGCCCACCTCCGCCAACGCCATCGTGTGGTCAGAGTCGTAGCCGATCTGCGTCGGCAGGTCGAAGGCGACGGAGAGGCCGGTCTGGCCGTGATCCAGCAGGTAGCGGTATCGCTCGTTGGACTCCTCCGCATCGCCGAAACCGGCGTACTGGCGCATAGTCCAGAACCGGCCGCGGTACATAGTGGGCTGGACGCCGCGGGTGTAAGGGTACTCGCCCGGGAACCCAAGCCGCTCCAGGTAGCGCCCGCCGTCAATATCCTCGCGGGTGTGAACCGGGTCTACGGGGGCCCCATCAGACGTCTCAAACGGGTAGTCGCGTTCTGGACGGCGCTGGACGGATTGGGCGTACGGGCCCTCCATCCATTCCTTTTTTGAATCGCTGTGGTTGCTCTGGGACATGGGCTCCTCGCGGGACTGAGTGTATCGCGGGCAAAACAGGAGTGTCAACGAAACGCAATCCACGCCACTACCTACTCCAGATAGCCAATGCTATACTGTGCCGTTGACGATGCTTTCCCGCAACGCGTACCGTCGCTCCCCGCTGGTCGGCGCTCCTTGCCTGTGAGCGCCACCTCCGCTCGCCACTGGACGCTCATCGCCATCGCGGCCCTTCTTGCCTCGCCGGCGCCGGTGCTACGCCTGCTGGAGATAACGGGAGCGGCGCACCCGGACCTGGGCAACGTGGGGTCGTCCTTGCTGTTCGGGCTGGCGATCATGGCGGCGGCCACGCTCCTTATCTGGGCCTCCGATGTAGCGGAGACAGAGATGCCGGCAACGCTGGCGCTGGTGCTACTTGCCCTCATTGCGGTGCTGCCGGAGTACGCCGTGGACCTGTTCTTCGCCTGGACGGCGCCGAACGTGCCGGATTGTATTCAGCCGGATTTCCCACTGGACTGTGCCGGCGGCGTCAGTGACATCGCTCACCCCAGAAACCTGGCGATAGCCAACATGACCGGCGCCAACCGGCTACTGGTCGGGATGGCCTGGCCGATGATCTTCCTCATCTTCTGGTGGCGCACGCGCTCCCGGTCCATGGTCGTGGAACGCTCCAACTCCCTGGGCATCCTCTTCCTCGGCGCCGCTACCCTGTACAGCTTCTCCATCCCTATCCGCGGCCACCTATCCCTCATAGACACAGCGGTGATGTTCACAATCTTCGCCGCCTATATGTTCCTCTCCTCGCGTTCACCAAGCCGACACGTAGAGGAGTTCGTGGGGCCGTCAGCAGCCATCGGCGCCCTGTCAAAACCGCACCGCCGGTTGACGATCATAGCGATTTTCGTCTACGCGGCGACGGTGATCTTCGCCGCGGCGGAGCCGTTCGCCGAGGGGCTGGTGAATACGGGCACGGAGCTGGGCATCGACGAGTTCATCCTGGTGCAGTGGCTGGCGCCGCTCGCCTCCGAGTCCCCAGAGTTCCTCCTGGCAGGGCTTCTGGCTGCCCGCGGCCGCCACGGCGCCGCCATGACTATACTTATCGCCTCCAAGGTGGGCCAGTGGACGCTGCTCATCGGCAGCCTGCCGCTGGCCTTCGCCATCTCCGATGGCTCCCTCCAGCCGCTGAACTTCGACGCTCGTCAGGCGGAGGAGGTCTTTCTCACCGCCGCCCAGTCGCTGTTCGCCGTAGCGATCTTCGTTAACCTGCGCCTGAGCTACCGAGAGGCGATCCTGCTCGCTGCCCTGTTCACCACCCAGCTTTTCTTCTTCGACACTACCATCAGACTGGTGTACGGCATGCTTTACCTCCTCCTGGCGCTGGTTATGTTTGTGCGCGACATCCCAGCGATGCCCAACCTGTGGAGCGCGGCCCGCGAGACTGCTCTCCAGTCGCAGGCCGACGATCCCCCCGAAAGAGCACCGCCGTAACCTCCCCGATCTGCGGCCTGTATCGTCCTCCTGCGCTCGCGCGTCTCTATTAGGTAAGTAAACGGGTTTTACCATCAGAAGCTCGAGTGGAGAATGCATCGCGTGATCGCATCCGTGAGCAAGAGGTCGATCATAAACCGGATGGTGGGCGCCGCTCTCCTGGAACCGGAACAGTACCAGGAGGCTGCCCTGGCCCCATCCGTCAAGACTCAAGCGATCCTGGTGGTGATCGTTTCGTCGATAGCTGTGGGACTGGGCAGCCTGGGCGCTGGTCTTGTGGGATTCGTACTAGGCGCCATCGCCGGTCTGGCCAGCTGGGGCGTATACGCCTTCGCCGCCTACCGGGTCGCCATCGCTCGTTTCCAGGTGCCGCCCAGTGTTACCATCTGGGGCTCAACGTGGCGCGTCCTCGCACTGGCCAGCACGCCGCGGATATTCCTTGTCTTCACGCTTGTGCCCGGCATCGGCTTACTGGTGGGGCTGGCCGTACACGCCTGGCTACTTATCACCACCGTATCAGCACTGAGGCCCGCACTGGACCTGGACACCCGCCCTACCATCATCGTGGCGCTCAGCGGCTGGCTGCCAATGTTCCTGCTGTGGGTACTGGTCTGGCTGCTCGTCTAGCCACCCGCTTGAGGATGGCTGGTGGGCGATGGAGGACTCGAACCTCCGACCTTCTCGGTGTAAGCGAGACGCTCTAACCAACTGAGCTAATCGCCCGCCTCAACTGAACTTCAGCCGAACGCAGGCCTGCGGCGGAAATCACACACCTGAATTGTAGCCGCCTCACCCTAGACTCCACAACCGCCAACCTGCCGGCATATCGCCTCCACGCCGCTGCGGTGGTATCCTTACACTCGTTGTCGGGCCGACGATCCAAGGAGTCTCCCATATGAAGATCTACCTCTCCACCGCTATTACGCGCGGTCGTCGTGAGTACGTCGATGCGGTCAGCAGGATCCGTGATGCACTCAAGGACGCTAACGTGGAGGTGCTGAACGAAAGAGTCACCGACCCCAACTTTCCCACCACCCAAACGGATCGCGCTCAGACGATGCGGGAGCTATCCGGATGGCTGGAGGAGGCGGACGCCCTCATCGCAGAAGCGACGATCTCCAGCACGGGAGTGGGTTGTGAACTGACGTCTGTGCAGATGCAGGGTAAGCCTGTGCTGCTCCTGTACGATGCGCAGTTTGGCTTCCGCATCTCGGATTGGGTCACCCTCAGCCCGGACAAGAATGTTGAGGCCTGCCCTTACCGAGACCAGACCGAAATCGAGCGCGCGGTGAAGGAGTTCGTAGGCAGGCTGAGCGGCGCTAAGAGCTAGGCGCTGCGGAAGAGGGGAGAGAACTTGACGGGAGCGGCAACCTCATCGGTTGCAGGGGCCTCACCTTCGTCCGTCATCTCACCCTCAGGCGGCTCTTGAATAAGGCTTTGCGCTACCGCTACGTCCGCCGCCCGCTCCTCGGCCTTATCCTCACGATGTTCTGCCTGAGCCACGGGCTCCTCGGCCCTACCCTCACGACCTTCTACCTGGTCCGCGGGCTCCTCGGCCTTGCCCTCACGGCTCTTGGCCTCCGCCGCGGGGCGCCGCGTCCCTTCGCTGCTTCCGTCTACCAGCGCGACGACTGGGCGGTGGCTGATCTGGAACTCGCTTGACCTGCCGTTGAACACGCGGATACGACTCTCGTCGTAGCCAGCCTCAAGTAGCGTCTCCACAAGCCGTTCCGCTTTCTGCGGATCGTCCAGGATGGAGATCTCGCCGTGCTTGCTGTCGTCCTTGTCGCTAACCAGGACTATGATCGTCTCGTCCATCAACGGCCTCGTTCCTTGATATGGGATGAAGGTTCCCTTCACCCGCTCAAAACTAGGACGCTGTGGCCTCAGACTTGTTACGCCGTGCACACCTTGAGTGCATGAATCCATGCAGATATTAGCCAGCAACCCTAGCGGCCGGGGCCCTTCTCACGCCTAACTGCCCGCTGCTGAACGAGCCGGCTGTAGAGCAAGAGATCGGCGTCGCTGTAAACAGCGTCCCCCATCTCGCTGCCCCGCTTGATCGCTCTCATCGTCGCCTTGGTCAGGGCCACCGGCAGCGGCGGCATGGCGATAACCCTCTCTGCCAGTCGGCGAGCCTCCGCCATCTCCTCGCCGTCAGCCGCCACGCGGCTCAGCATTCCGTACTCATACGCCTGCGCACCCGAAAAGCGGTCGCAGGTAATCGTAAGCTCCAGCGCTCGCGACGGCCCCACCTCTCGCGATAGGCGGGGCAGCGCGTTCCAGCTCAGCGGTATGCCCAGCTCCACCTCCGGGATGGAGAACCAGGTGGACTCGCCGGCCACCCTCAGATCGCAGCACAGAGCGAGCACAACGGCGCCGCCTACAGCGAACCCATGCACGGCGGCGATCGTCACCTGGTCCAGCGACTCCAGCGCCGCCGAGGTGCGACTGCCAATACCGGAGACGTGTCGCAACGCCAGCTCGTTGTCCGGTCCGGGCTGGCCCCACTCGCTGGTGTCAGCGCCGGAGGAGAAGGCGGCGCCCTCCCCGGCCAAGATGACGACCCGCGTCTCGAAGTCTTCCGATAGCTCGCGGCACACCTCCTGCAGATCCAGGTGCATCTGACGATTGATCGCGTTGCGCCTCTCGGGGCGATTCAGGCGCACCGTCATCAGCGGCCCCTCGCGCTCAACCTTTAGCGTCTCATACGTCATCTCTCTCTCCTATTCTCTGCGCTCGCCAGCGCCAGTCTACCCGCACTTGAACCTCCCTGTCGACGAGCCCAACGGAGATAAGCCGGCCTCCACCTCATGGACAACCGCTCGTTTTCCCGTCTACAATGGAGCATCGCAAGCCTGCGGCGGAAGCGGGATAACGGAGGTCAGGCATGAAGTTCGGTCAGCTTCACCTGTTCGAGAATCCGATGCAGCGCACGGAGAAGGAGATCGTCGACGAGCAGTTCGACATCATGGTGCGCGCCGAGGAGTTCGGCTTCGACTCCATCTGGCCAGCCGAACACCACTTCAGCGAGTACGGCTACTGCGCCTCCCCAGCGGTCACCCTCGCCGCCCTGGCCACGCGTACCCAGAACGTGCGCCTGGGTACCGGCGTCGTAGTCCTGCCACTGAACCACCCTCTGCGGGTGGCGGAGGACTTCGCCATGCTAGACCTCCTGTCCGGCGGGCGAGTGGACCTGGGCGTAGGCCGCGGCTATCAGCCCCACGAGTTCGCCGGCTACGGCGTTGACCAGACCCGCTCAAGTGAGATGTTCCGCGAGTCAGTGGAGTTGATTCAGCGGGCGTGGACGCAGGAGCGCTTCTCTTACGAAGGTGAGTTCTACCAGGTGCACGACCTGCAGGTGCGACCCAAGCCGCTTCAGAAGCCGCACCCGCCCATCTGGATGGCCTCCCTCTCGCCGGAGACGTTCGAGCTGTGCGGTCGCTACGGCTTCAACCTCATGTGCGCGCCGGTATTCGGCTTCGACGTAAACGGCGGCGCTGCCCTCATTGAGCAATACCGGACCGCCCTGCGTAATCACGGTCGCGACCCCAAGGGCTATGAGATCGCAGGCCTCATCATGACCTACGTGGCGGAGACCACCCAACAGGCGCTATCGGACTTCCGAGACGCCGTGATGTGGTACATGCGCACCTTCGCCAAGTACATCGCCCCGCCCAAGGGCACGCCCGCCGTCAAGACCTACGAGTTCTACGCAACCGCCCGCGATATGTTGGCATCCGCGGAGTGGGAACGGATAGTGGCAGCGGGCTCTGTCGTCTGCGGCAGCCCAGACCAGGTAGCAGAGCGCATCGCCGAGATCCACGAACTATGCGGCATCACCCACTACCTATCCTGGACACGCATCGGTGGCCTGGCCCACAAGAAAGTCCTGCGCAGCATGGAGCTTATGCGAGACCACGTCATGCCCCAGGTGCGACACCTGGGAGAGCACTCAGCCGCCAGACCAGCTGCTGAAGCGTAGCGCCAGAGAAGCCCCTCTATACCCACACGCAGCGACCCTCATTCTCCCACTCCGGATAGCGCAGCCTCACCCCGGGCAGTTCACCGTTCACCTTATGTTCACCCCTCAACCGCAATAAGCCATCCCCTAAGGGCGTCTATATTATGGAAAGTCCCATGGCCAACCCTTTGGCTTAGTGGCAGGAGACAAGAGTGATAGGCCTCAAGAACAAACTAAAGCGCGTCAAGCGCCGCAACGAGAGCGGGCAGACACTGATTATGTTCGCCCTTGGGCTGGCCGTTCTCCTCGGCATGGCGGCCCTGACCATCGATGTGGGTCTCGCCTACGTCGCCCGGCGCGACATGCAGAACGCCGCCGATGCCGCCGCCCTGGCCGGCGCCGATGTCATTCTCGAAGGACAGTCCTTAGCTCTGGCAGCCAGCGCAGCCCGCGACCTCGCTCTGCAGAACGGCTACGATAACGCCGCAGCCGATGTCACGGTTACGATCAGCATCCCGCCCACCTCCGGCCCCCACAGCGGAGATAACGACTTCGTTGAGGTGCTCATTGAGCACCCGATCGATGCCGTCATGGCGCGCGCGGTGGGCAAGACCTCATTCGAGATATCTGCTCGGGCCGTCGCCGGCATAGACAGGACACCCAAGCCCTACTCCATCATTACCCTCAGCAACACGGCCTGTCAGTCGATGCAGTTCAATGGCCAGGTGAACCTAACCATCACCGACGCCGGCACTCTGACTAACGGCGAGTGTACCGTCGACGCTTTCTCTACGACCGGCACGATAAACGTGAACACGGTCGCCAACCATGTCGTAGGCGGATGGAACATGACAGGCAATTCAGGCGATGTAGCCCTGCCACCCAGCCGGGCCGGCCACTTCGACGACCCCCTGGCAGGAGTGCCCGTACCCGCGCCGACCAGCGCGCCCGTGCAGACCTGCCCAACGTACGGCGGCAAGCCCGGCACGATCACCCTCCAGCCCGGCGTCTACAACTGCACCATCGACCCGCCAGGCCAATGGGGGCTCCAGTTCGAACCTGGCGACTATTACATCACCGGCGGCATCGTCATCAATGGCGGCGGTGACGTCACTTTTGGCGCGGGGCTATACTTCCTCCAGGGCGAGGGCCTGATAATCACCGGTAACGGCGAGGTCACCGGCGACGGCGTCACCTTCTACATCGATGAGGGTGAGGTCACCTTGACCGGCACCAGCGACACGCAGCTCACGGCGCCTACCAGCGGCACGTACGAGGGAATCGTTATCTTCCAGAACCGCACTCTGGCCACCACCGTGAATATGAGCGGTGACGCTATCGCGGGCGGATGGGGCGCCGTATACGCCGCCGGCGCTCAGATAAACCTGGCCGGCAACGCCGGCAGTACTTTGCACCAGTTCATCTCCGACACGTTCCTAATGAACGGCAACTCCACCATTACAATCGATTACTTCGATGGCTTCTTGGTGGCTGCACCCGTCATGAGCCTCGTCGAGTAGCCCGGCTCGATACACAACCGACGATAACCACGCATTCGGCCGTCCTCAGGCTTGCTGCGCTCTGAGGGCGGCCCCCTTTTATGTCGCCTACGGCGACTCTGAGGGCGGCTCCAATGCATCGGCGGCGGATGGTTCCGCAAGCTCCCCGATAGCATCCAAAGGCATACCTTCGACGCCAGAGCGAGCGCCCGGATTCAGCCAGAACAGGCGCAGCGCCCAATCGGCCAGCCCCGGCGCCAGCGGGTAGGCGTTGACGGCGACGAAGTCCGCCAACGTAACGTAGGTATCGCGAAGGTTCCAGCGCACGGCCTGAACGATGCGCTGCCCGACGGCCGCCGGGCCCGCCGATCGCAAGTACGCGGGCAGGTCAGGCACGTCCACCTCACGCAGCATATTCTCCTGGAACGACGTGTCGGTAAGCCCCGGATAGACCGTGCTCACGCCGATGCCGGTGCCCGCCAGCTCGGAGCGGAGGGCGTTGGTGATGGCGGTGAGGGCAAACTTGGTGGCGCTATAGGCGCCCAGATAGGGCGTCGCCACCTTACCCGCGACAGACGAGACGTTGACGATATGACCGCGACGCTGAGGCCGCATGTAAGGGACGATGGCCTGAATGCAGTGTACGGCGCCCCAGAAGTTGACGTTGAACAGATGGTGCATGTTGTCCAGGCTGCCGGTCGCGATCGGCGCGAACAGCCCTACGCCGGCGTTGTTCACCAGCACATCCACACTATCGAACTCCTCAACGGTGCGGCGCACCAGCGCCTCCACAGCCAGCCGGTCGGTCACATCAGTCGGGACAACAAGACGACGCCCCGGGTAATCGGCAAGCTCGCCGGCCAGGGCATCCAGCTTATCGCGGCTGCGTGAGGCGAGGACAACGTGGGCGCGCCGGCGGGCGAACTCATGCGCTGTCGCGCGTCCGATCCCTGACGAAGCGCCCGTGATTATTACGGTGCGTCCGTCTACGTGCAAGCGATCGTCCTCAAACGGAGCGCACGCCTAGCCACTCGGAGATCTTGGGCCAGAGACGGAACCAGGCGTTGCGGCCGGCGACCAGGCTCACGTGGCCACCCTTAAGGATCACGTCCTCCTTGTCCTCGGAGCCCA
Source organism: Chloroflexota bacterium (assembly GCA_022564695.1). Lineage (GTDB taxonomy): Bacteria > Chloroflexota > Dehalococcoidia > SM23-28-2 > RBG-16-64-32 > JADFNQ01. The sequence continues at coordinate 19,764 of JADFKX010000015.1, forward strand.
CCAGGGATGTGAGAGGACGTGTAGCATCGATGGGAGCGATGTCGTCATGCTCTGCCATTACGTGGAGCACAGGACAAGCGATAGCGGTAAGGTCCACCCTCCGCCCGCCGAGGTCAAACTCCCCCTTCATCAGCTTATTCTCCCACATCAGCTCCTTGATCATCTGCCGGTAGGCCTCACCAGGGAAGGGGATTTGATCATTTACCCAGCGGTTGAACAGACGGTAGTTCTTGACCCAGAGATCGTTCCAGAGGTTATCCGTCAGGCGGGCGTAGGTGGCCCACCGCTGTGCCGGGCGCAGCAGCTCGAAGGAGCGCAAGATCAGGTCAGGCGGGATGTTACCCAGCGAATCCACCAGCCGGTCGACGTCAAACCAGCGGCGGTCGCTCCAGCGCTTAAACAGACCCATGCCATCGAAGTCCACAGGTGTCGCAGCACAGACAATGTTCGCGACTGGAGCGTCATGGACGATGCCGTTGTACATGAGAGCGAACATGCCCCCCATGCAGTAGCCCAGGATGCTGACTTCCTTCTCCCTTGTGACCCTCTGCACCTCCTCAATGCTGCGGGGGATCGCCTCCAAGGCGTAGTACTCCAGGCGCAGACGGCTGTCCTCCGGCCGGGGAACCCCCCAGTCAACCATGAACACGTCGAACCCCTCACGCAGGAGGTACTCCACCAGACTCTGGCCGGGCGAAAGGTCCAAGATGTACGGCTTGCTAATGAGCGACATGACGAGGAGGATGGGTATGCG
>JADFKX010000146.1 GCA_022564695.1 Chloroflexota bacterium
GACGTAGTACGCTCCCTCCCCAACCACTTCAACGTCATCGGCCTCGCCGCCGGCGGAAACGTCACCCTCCTGGAGGACCAAGCCCGCGAGTTCAAGCCCCGTCTCATCTACTGCGACCGCGACAGCGAATACGTTCGCGGCCGCATCTCCGCCCATTGGACTGGCATGGAAGAGATGGCCGCCCACCCGGACACAGACATAGTCGTGACGGCCACCCTGGGCATCACCGGCCTTAGCCCCACCCTCGCTGCCCTCCGCGCCGGCAAGACCGTGGCCCTGGCCAACAAGGAGGTGCTGGTCATGGCCGGCCAGCTCCTGACCGCCGAGGCGAAGCGCCACAGCGCCCAACTGCGGCCCATCGACAGCGAACACTCCGCCATCTGGCAGTGTCTCTGGGGAGAGCACCCCGATAGCGTTGAGCGGATCGTCCTCACCGCCTCCGGCGGCCCCTTCCGTGACACGCCGCCCGAAGAGCTGCACCGGGTAACCGCGGAGCAAGCGTTGCGACACCCCAACTGGCAGATGGGCCAGAAGATCACCGTAGATAGCGCCACCCTCCTCAACAAGGGGCTCGAGTGCATCGAGGCCCGCTGGCTGTTCGACGTGCCCCTCGACCGCATAGACGTAATCATGCACCGCGAAAGCATCATCCACTCTCTGGTCATGTTTCGGGATGGCTCAGTCAAGGCGCAACTAGGCGTCCCCGATATGCGTCTACCTATACAATGCGCTCTCACCTACCCGGAGCGTGTGCCCGGCACCGCCGTCCCCCGCCTGGACCTGAGCCGCATCGGCACCTTGAACTTCGGGACACCTGAAATGAAACGCTATCCCTGCCTCAGCCTGGCCCTGGAAGCGGGCCGCAACGGCGGCGCCTACCCCGCTGTCCTCTGCGCCGCCGATGAGATCGCCGTTCAGCACTTCCTGGCCGGCCACCTCGGCTTCACAGATATCGCCCACGTTATCGAAGGCGCCCTCGCCGCCCACAGCGGGCCCGCCAACCCCTCTCTCGACGACATCCTCGCCGCCGACGCCTCAGCCCGCGCCTGGGCCGAGGACTGGGTCAAAGCCAAAACATAGCCCCAAGACCCAACTCTAGAACGTAGCTCCAGAATGACACCTGATATAGATCATCTCCCCAAGACAACCAATAGACCGGCATACCAACGTTTCCTGCAGACGCCTGCTGGTTCCCTGGTTTATTGGTTCCGGGGCGGATAGGATGAGGGGAGAGTAAGGCATGGACATCCTCTTCCAGACAATCCTCCCCTTCGTCGGCATCCTCGTAGCTCTCATCGTCATCCACGAGCTCGGTCACTACTTCACCGCCAAACTCACCGGAGTCAAGGTACTGGAGGCCGGTATCGGCTACCCACCCCGCGTATTGGGCTTCACCTGGCGCGATACTATATACTCCATCAACTTGCTGCCCCTGGGTGGCTTCGTGCGCCTCCTTGGCGAAGAAGACCCCACGGATCCACAGAGCCTCGCCGCCAAACCCCGCTGGATCCGACTCATCGTCCTCGCCTCCGGCTCCGGCATGAACTTTATACTACCAATCTTCCTCTTCGCCGCTATCTTCATCATCCCCCGCGACGTAAACGTGGGCCTCACCCAGATTACATCTGTGGTGCAAGACGCGCCGGCATCACAGGCGCAGCCGCTGACAGTCCCAGACGGCCTTGACGCGGACGAAGCCACCGGCCTGCGCGCCGGTGACGTTATCGTCGCCGTCAACGGCAACGAAACACGCAACCCCGCCGAGGTTGGCCGGCAGATCCGCCTCAACCTGGGCGAGACGATAACGATGACCGTGCGCCGCCCCCTGGACACGGGCGAAGTGGCGTTCATCGACTATCGCATGGAGGCCCGCTGGGCCACGCCCGATATCGTCCATACCGTCGAGCCTGGCGATACCGTCAGCTCCGTCTCCAGCTTACTGGGCATCCCCTGGCAAATCGTGCTCCAGGCAGCCGACATTGAATACCGCTTGACCGAGGGCCAGCAACTTACCATCCCCAACGCTGATGGCACTATCGCCTACGAAGTACAGGACACCGACACAGTAGCACTCGTGGCCCGTCGCCTCGGTGTCACCCGAGAGGCCATCCGGCTGGCCGCGGGCCTGCCAGACCCCGAAGCGCTCACCCCCGGTCAGGAGCTCCGCCTTGCCCAGGGCCCTACCGGCATCACCATCGCAACCTGGAACCCCGCCTTCATCGAGACAGAGAGCTTCCTACCCTGGGAGGCCATCCCCAAGGGCCTGAGCGAATACGGCGATACGCTGATCCTGTTCCGCAACGAGGTCGTCTCCTGGTTCAGAGGCGGCTCCTCCCCCCAGTTCGCCGGGCCCGTGGGCATCGCCCAGGCCACCGGCGAGATCGTGGACCAATCGGGATGGATAGCCCTCCTGGGACTGGCCGCCCTCCTCTCCTTCAACCTCGGCATCATCAACATCCTGCCCCTACCCATGCTGGACGGCGGACGTATCGCGTTCGTTATCTTGGAAATCATCCGCGGCGGCCGTAGGATCGCCCCCGAGAAGGAGGCGTTAGTGCATCTAGTGGGCCTGGCGCTTATCATTAGCCTGGCAGTTGGCATTACTGTCCTTGATGTCCAGCGCATTATCGGAGGGGAGAGCTTGTTCAGATGACTGTCGAAGAGCACATACCGCTCAGCCCCAGGCGAAAATCCCGGCCCGTCCACGTCGGCGACGTCCAGGTCGGCGGCGACGCTCCCGTCGTTGTCCAGACCATGACCAACACCGACACCGCCGACGCCAAGTCAACACTCAACCAGATCGCCCAACTCGCCGACAACGGCGCAGAGATCGTCCGCCTTGCCGTCCCCGATAAGGCCGCCGCCGCCGCCCTGCCGGAGATCGTGCGCGGCACAACCGCCCCCCTCATCGCCGACATCCACTTCGACTACCGGCTGGCCCTCGCCTCCATCAAGGCCGGCATCCACGGCCTCCGCCTCAACCCCGGAAACATCCGCGACGCCGAGAAGGTCCGAGAGGTAGTGCGGGCCGCCCAGGAGCGCCGCATCTCCATCCGCATCGGCGTCAACGAAGGCTCCCTCCCGCCCATACCTACCCTGGCCGAGGATGAGTTACCCCCGCCCAAACCGCGGCGCATGGTGGACGCCGCCCTATGGGAGATAAGCATCTTGGAGGAGATGGATTTCGAGGACATCAAAATCTCCCTCAAGGCGTTCGACGTCCCCGCCATGGTCACCGCCTACCGCGAGATCGCCCAGCGCGTCCCTTATCCGCTGCACCTCGGCGTGACCGAGGCGGGCCTGCCGGGCGCTGGCTCCGTCCGCTCCGCCGTCGGCATCGGCCTCCTCTTGGCCGAGGGCATCGGCGACACCATCCGCGTCTCCCTCGCCGCCGACCCGGTCGAAGAGTTGCCCGTCGCCTGGAACATCCTCAGCTCCCTAAACATCCGTCAGCGCGGCGCCACTATCGTCGCCTGCCCCACCTGCGGCCGCATCGAAGTCGACCTTATCCCCCTCGCCACCGAGATCGAGGCCCACTTCCAGAAGCTGGGTAAGCCCATCACCGTCGCAGTCATGGGCTGCGTCGTCAACGGCCCCGGCGAGTCCCGCGACGCCGACATCGGTCTCGCCGCCGGCAAGGGCAAGGGCGCCATCTTCCGTAAGGGAGAAGTCGTACGCATCGTCCCCGAGGATCAGTTCCTGCCCGCCCTCATCGAGGAGGGCCAGCGCGTCATCGCGGAGAAGTTCCCCGACGAGTCGTCGCCTCCTCCTCCCGCCGACGACCTGGACGCCATCATCCCCATGACCGCTGTTAAGCAGGGCAGCCGTCCCGGCCGCGTCGCCCGCCGTTAACGCGGCCCTTCCCGCTTACACTACCGCACCACCCGCTCCAAGAAGCCACGCACCTTCGCTTCATAGGCGGCGGGCCCCGCGTTCCAGCTCCGGACGTGACCTACACCCGCGGCACGCACATAGGTCACGATATCCGGCCGCGCCTCCGCCAGAGCGTCGCTCGTCGATACGGGCACCGTGGGGTCCGCATCGCCGTGGAACAGGAGAATAGGGACGGCCAGCTCGTCGGCCCGTTTCAGGTAGTTCAACTCACCCCAGTCAACATCGAACCGGAAGCCCACGATTAGCTTACTCACAGCCGTAAGGAACCCGGGCATACCTCGCTCCCCCGCTTCTCGATCAAAAACCGCGCCGAAGTCCAGCATCGGCGCCTCAAGGATCACCCCCACCACCCGCTCAACCAGCGGCGATTCGTAGAGAAAGTTCGTGACAATCGCCCCGCCCATGCTGTAGCCCACCAGCACCAACTCCTTCGCTCCCTGCTGCAGGGCGTAGTCCACCGCCGCCTTCAGGTCTCTCCACTCCGTCTGTCCGTATCGGTAGAATCCGTCCGCGCTTGCCGGAGCCTCGATATCATTCCGGTAGGTGATGACCAGGGAAGGTAACCCCAACCCGGCCGCTGTGGGAAGCATACGCAGCGCCTCCCGCCGGTTGGCGCCCTTGCCGTGCACGAAGATGACCCAGGTGTCCCGAGGTCCATCCACAAACCAGGCGGGAAGCGCGCCCAGTTCGGAGGTGATAACCACCTCCTCAAAGCCGATACCATGCGCCTGCTCAGGATCGCCGGGAAAGGCGAAGCTGTCCAGACGCGCCAACTCCCCGATTTCGGGCGCCCCCTGTACGACGGAAAACTCACGCACAACCTGTTCGTCGTCTGTCCTCAGGATCGCGCCCGCCCGCCCGTAGCCCCCCTCCCACTCCAACCCGAAGATGCCATCTTTCGTCCAGTCGCCGTCCTTGCTGGCCCCGTCCGTCGCGCGGAGGGTCACCTGTCCCTCTCCCAGCGCCACCACCTGGAGGTCCAGCTCATCGGGATCCCGGTCCGGCTCCAGCGCTCCCGCCTTCAGCAGGTCCGAGATGTACCACCCACCCACCACAACTCCCCCCAGCGCCACCAGCGCAAACGTGGCGCTCGCCAGGAGCGCGACCCTCCATCGCGCCAGCCGCGCCTTGACTCGAATCAGAAGCGAGCCACCTGAGGACTTCACTTGATCACACTCTCCCTCGAAGCTGTTGAACCCCTTGCCCACTGCGAAGCCAACGGGCGCACGATATGCTACGGTCCCGCCCCGCCTACTGTCAAACCTCCTCCTCG